>CAYLML010000001.1:0-21085 GCA_964384985.1 uncultured Candidatus Saccharibacteria bacterium
GTTTCCAAAAACGACAACTCGGACTTCCTGCCAAAAAACAGCCCGACGACGAAAGCCGCCGACATAGAATCGGCCTTCCAGAGTAAAGACACGGCCACCAACGCCGTGATCGTCTTCAGCCGCGCCGGCCAGGCGCTTACTCCCGCCGATCAGGCGGCGATTAATCAGATTACCGGCAATGTCCAGCACGTCCAGGACGTTACACAAGTCCGGAACACCGGTACCAGCGCCGACGGCCAGGCACAGCAAGTATTCGTCGGCGTATCCGGGGCGGCCTTCGGCCAGCAGGCTACGGACATAGTCAATAATATCCGTAGCAGCATCCAAAAAACCGCCTTGCCGGCCGGTTTGAGCGCCCACTTGACCGGCGACCTGCCAGCGGGCGTAGACCAAGAGAACGCCAACAGCAAGGGCCGCAACAGCACCGAGGGCTACACTGTCCTCTTGATACTCGTGCTGCTATTCTTCGTGTTTCGCGCGGCTTTAGCTCCATTCGCCACTCTTATACCTTCCGGACTGGCGCTGGCCGTCGCGCAGCCGGTCATCGCCGAATCGACCAAAGCCGGCGTGGAGGTCGTGTTCATTACGCAGATCCTGCTGATCGTATTGCTATTGGGCGCGGGAACCGACTATGGATTATTCTTGGTATTCCGCGTCCGCGAGGAGCTTCAGCGCGGCCTGGAACCAAAAGAGGCCGTGGTTAAAGCTTTATCCAAGGTGGGCGAATCGATTACTTTTTCAGCCGCTACGGTTATCGCCGCCCTGCTGAGCCTGATGTTAGCCACCTTCGGCCTCTATAAGGGGCTCGGCCCGGCCCTGGCTATCGGTTTGTTCATCATGCTGCTTATCGGCCTGACATTCCTGCCGGCCCTGCTCGCCATCCTCGGCCGGGCCGTCTTCTGGCCTTCCAAAACCATTAAGCGCGAACCAAAGGTCGGGCTATGGGGACGAATAGCCGACCGGGCGATCAAAAAGCCGGTGTACGTGCTGCTGCTCGGAGTGATTATTTTCGGCGGACTGACGCTGGGCATGGCCGGCTACAAGTCGGCCGGCTTTGGCAACCAGAGCGCGCCCAAAGGCAGTGATTCGGCGGCCGGCCAAGCAGTCATCGAACAGCATTTCTCTGCGGCTAACAATAACCCGCAGCTGCTGATTTTCACGTTCCCGTCTTCCGTGTGGGATAACCTGGCGCCGATAGCCCAAGCCCAGTCCGATCTGGCGCATTCCAGCACTTTCAAAGCCATTACGGGCCCGTTTGACGCCAATGGCCTCAGCCTCTCGCCGCAGCAATTGGAACAGATACACGCTGCCGGCGGCAGCAGCCAGGCGCTCCAAGCCATAAGCCAGTTCATCAGCCCCGACGGCAAGACCGTCCAATTTTACGCCATCTTAAACGCCGGACCTACCGGCAGCACCGGCGCTATGAACGCCATCCCGGCCGTCCGCGCTGCCCTGCAGCAGGAAGCCGCGCGGATCGGAGCCAACCAAAGTACCGTTTACAGCGCCGACTCTGTAGCCTATGACATCAACAAGACCGCCACGAACGACCTCAAACGGATCATCCCCGTGGTGTTGCTGATAATCGCCGCTCTGCTGGCGCTGATGCTGCGCAGCCTAGTCGCCCCGTGGTACCTGATCGCCAGAGTGGGCCTGTCTTACCTGGCATCGCTCGGTTTCGCCATGATCGTATTCGTGCACATAAGCCACCAGGACGGACTGAACTTTGTCCTGCCATTCCTGATGTTCATATTCGGCATGGCGCTCGGCGAAGACTACAACATCTTAGTCATGAGCCGCATCCGCGAGGAGGCCCACCATGAAAAGACCCTCATCAAAGCCGTTACCAAAGCCGTGGGCATTACCGGCACCACCGTTACATCAGCCGGACTAATATTGGCAGGTACGTTCACTATCCTCGGCCTCGTCGGCGGCAACGAACAGGTCCAGCAAATCGGCTTTGGCATCGCCTTTGGCGTCCTGCTAGACACGTTCTTCGTGCGCACGCTGCTGGTGCCCTCAATCGTCACCCTGCTCGGCCGCTGGAACTGGTGGCCTTCAGAACTATATAAGAAGTCCAAGTAACAGCTATGATCAGGGCTGTATTCTTTGACTTTTACGGAGTGTGGACACCGGATATTTTCGCGGAATATCTGGACCAGGCTCAGCAACTCTGATATAAGCATACCAGAAATAGGGGTCCGCATTGTTACTTAGTTACTCGGGATACTCGCCGATCAAATCATGAGGCCCTGAGTATATTATGCCGTTACTGTACTGCACCCACTCCGAGCCGTCAGCTTCAATCATCACATGCTCGGTCCCCCTATCAACCAGTACGCTGCCATCACCATAGTCAACTATGACTTCCTGGTCGCGCAACTGACGCTCACGTTCCCGGCGTGCTCTTTCAGTGGCGGTTTCTGCCTTCAACGGCTCGAAAACCTCCTTCTCTTCAAGCACGCCGACAAATTGCGCCGCTTCTCCATCCTTCATACCCATAGCGCGGGCCAGGTGGTCAATTACTTTCCGGGCCTCGTCGGAATCATCAGTAATCCTGATCATTTTGGCAGGCATATTGTCGTCTTCGCTGCCATATTTATTCGTCCAATCTATTACATTGTCCACGCTTGCCCATTCCAAATATTCATCAGCCTTATTAATGCCTGCTCTCATGGGCGCACTGTTACCCCTTATAATTCTGCCTCCGCCCAAATCAATTTCATGCTGCGGATCAGCGGTTGTGCCTCCGTCGTAAACCCACGTACCACCTTTGCGGCCCTTAAGATAGCTCAGCGTATAATCACCGTGTTTATCCGCTTCAAACGTACAGTCTATCTGCACTTCGCCATCACTCAGACTGCCCATATGATCGTTTACTGTAAAACCGCCCTTTTCATACCGCGTGATAGTCACGCCGCCGCCCGTACTGCCAGGCTGGACCTCGCTACGGATTATCCAGCCGCTTTTCGGCAAGTCTTTTAGGCGCCCCTCCATAATCGCGACTACGGGGTCGGTACCCGGAAGCGTACGGAGTAATTCGTAATACTCATTGGGAGCTTCCAGATTTTTGGGCTCTTCGGGTTCCTCAGGCCGTACGGTAAGCGCCGGATTGCCATCAGGAAAAGTCAGCCCGTACACCACGCCGCCTAAGAATCTACTATATGTATCGATCTCGACGTGGCTTTCCTCGGCCTTCTTCTCCATGCGATCCACCCACTCAAGTTCCCCCCTATGCGACGGCTCCGGCTGCTCCTTATAAAGCTCCTCGTACTGTTCACGGCGTATGGCAATTCTTGCGGGGCTCCAATCTGCGGCAAAGCCCTGGGCCTTAACCATCGCATCCTCAACGCTCACGCAAAGCCTGACCTGTTCGTCGGGGTCTTTAGCGCCGCCGAATTGAGATACTATATTTTCTTGAATGTAATCAAGATCCATATTGATCGGATGGAGCGCGACGACGGCAGACCAGAACTCAATTCTCTCAATTTTAGCCTGTAGTCCAGCCCTCTCTTCATCAACTTCTTCATCGGCCTTCATATCAAGCTGCTGCTGTTCCACGATAGTTTCGTTATACGCGGTCTGGG
This sequence comes from uncultured Candidatus Saccharibacteria bacterium, assembly GCA_964384985.1. Taxonomy (GTDB): domain Bacteria; phylum Patescibacteriota; class Saccharimonadia; order Saccharimonadales; family UBA4665; genus CAYLML01. The sequence continues at coordinate 3,585 of CAYLML010000001.1, forward strand.
CCATAATAGCGGCGAGCTCCGGGCGCTGCTTGGCGAGCTCGTATGCTTCGCCCGGAGTCGTAATGACCAGGTTGCCATCGGCACCGATGACGGGCTCGCGCGGAGAAGGAGAAGCAGTATCTTCAAACGCCTCCAACGTGCCCTCAGGCAAAACCTGCCCTAACAAGGCTCCGAGTTCGTTGGCGCCCTGCTGCAGCTGGCCCCAGTAAATAGCTTTGGCCCGCCGCTCAACAACCTGCATTTCACCTTCCAGGATGTCCCAGTTCACTTGCTCAGGATTTGATGGCTTCTCTTGGTCACTCATAAATTATATATTAGCATAAATATTATAATTTTGCAACCTATTGTCTCTGTTATGGTATGCTTAACAGATGTTAATAGCGGCTCGCATTATATGCTAAGCATAGGGATCGTCGGCTTGCCGAACGTCGGTAAATCCACCTTGTTCAACGCGCTGACCGGCAATGATATCCTGGCGGCCAACTATCCCTTCGCGACTATCGAGCCTAATACCGGCATCGTGCCGGTGCCTGACAGCCGGCTGGCCGCGCTGGCGGAGCTGTACCATACCGACAAGATCGTGCCGGCCACGGTGACATTCGTGGACATCGCCGGCTTGGTAGCCGGGGCTTCCGAGGGCGAAGGACTCGGTAACCAGTTCCTAAGCCATATTCGTACGACCAACGCCATCGTGCAGGTCGTGCGGGCCTTCGACAACCCGAACGTCACGCACGTCGACGAAGCCCATGACCCGGATAAAGATATAGGCGTCATCAACACCGAGCTGGTGCTGGCCGACTTGCAGACCGTAAACCGTCGGCTGCCGAAATTTGAAAAAGAAGCACGGGCCGACCCGAAACTGAAGCCGGTGCTGGAGGCTTACCGCCAAGCGCATACATTTTTAGATAACGGCGAGCCGCTGTGGAACCACCCCGGAATAGACCAGGCGGTTCTGGCAGATCTACAGCTGCTGACAATGAAGCCAATCATATATTTGTTCAACGTGGACGAAGCCGGACTGGCCGACGAATCACGACGGCAGGCGCTGAGCAAAACAGTGCGACCGGCTCCGGCTCTGTTCGTCTGCGCCAAGCTGGAAAACGAGCTCAAAGATCTCGACGAGCCTGACGCCGCGGAGCTTCTTGAAAGCTACGGCCAGAAGGAATCAGGCTTATCCCAGCTGATCCGGGCAGCATATGATGTGCTCGGCCTGCAGAGCTATCTGACAGCCGGCGAAAAAGAAGTGCGGGCCTGGACGGTTCCAAAGGGCGCTACAGCGCCGCAGGCAGCCGGTGTCATCCATGGCGATTTCGAGCGCGGCTTCATCGCCGCGGAAGTCGTCAGTTACCCTGACCTCATAGCTGCCGGTTCGCTGCAGGCCGCCCGGAGCGCCGGCAAGGTCCGCACCGAGGGCAAGACTTACACTATGCAGCCGGACGATGTGGTAGAATTTCGCTTCAACGTATAGTACGACTACGTGGGTTGCGGCTGGGCGGCTGGCGGTTCGGCCAGGCTGTGCGCGTGGAGCGATGGTCGGCCGAACTTACGGTTGCGCAGGGCCATCGGCAGCTTGGAGTACGCTATCCTCAGCGGATTGATATCGAAGGGGTGTCCCGGCTCCGGATCCGGCGCTGGTAAGCCACTGGCGTCAGCGTCGCCAAAGATTTCCTTACGGCCCTCGGCGTATAGCTCCTGCGGGGTCGGGGTGCTGTCGCTGGCCGGTGCATGCTTCAGCTGCTGCTCTTCATACTGCCGGAGCAGCCCGTGAGCCAGCAAATAATCTGTTAGTTCCGGGCTCGGTCGGGGCGCCGGTTTAGGATCGCTGACAACTACTCCGCCCTGCTGCGCTTCTTCCAGCCGCTGCTGCAGTTCCTCTTGGTGCTTATACTGGGCGACCAGATAAGTTTGGAGGTGTCCGTTGATTTGCTCCAAGTGCTGATTTTGGCCCACCTGATGTGTGACCTGCTGCTTTTTTGTATCGGCCATGCAGCGTTGGACATGATTGATCAGCTTCCGCAAACGCGGCTGGTTATAGCTGCGGAACTTCAGTTCCCGGTTGCCGGTCGTTATGTCCACAGACGCGCCAAATGCACGGTGGTTATAGTCAATTTCATTTATCATGTCGAACCGCAGGTCTTCCACCGTTAAGTAATTGAACGGCTTCTTATCTATAAGCAGTACGCGTACGTCGGTCGCGACTAACAGCGCGAAGCCGCCCTCGTACGTGCCGTTAACGCACTCGAAAATTTGCTCGTCTGGGAGAATGATATTCGGCAGTTCCCTTATCTCCGCTCTCCCCCAAGAATGCTCGCTGAAACCAATTCGTTTTAACTGGGCTGTTACTGATTGTGCACTGACCATTTCACAACCTCCACTTCATGTTCTTTTATCATAGTCCCGGGCTGTATATAGCGTGGTTAAAATCCTTACTGACACTATGAGATTTTCATCACGGTCTATTTGTGAGAATCAACACGTCATTGACATACTTACCGGGCTTTAACATAATTAACGTAATGTTAGCCACTCTGAAGCAGACGGCAGAACTGGTGGACTTCTTCAGGCTACACGGCTCCAAACAAATATATAAAAAGGGTGATTTTATTGTCCGGCCGGGCGAAGCCCCTCCGGGCATATTTTATATATATGAAGGCCTCGTCAAAGCCTACGACATCACCAAGTATGACGAAGAAAACATGCTGATAATCCGCAAGCAGGATGAGATATTCCCGCTTATCTGGGCGATCACTGGCGAAGAACGCGCGATCATATACCAGGCTCTCGCGCCGACGACGACATGGCGTATCAGCCGCAAAAAATTCCTGGAATTCGTCAGCCAAAACCCCGATGCCCTGGCGCCGCTCTTGGACATGACAATGGAAATGTACCGCCTGCACGGCGAACGCATCTTGAACCTGGAATACCGGACAGTGCGAGAACGCATTATTTCGTTCCTGCTCACCATGAGCCAGCGTTTCGGAAAGACTACGGATAATGGCCTGCTAATCGAAGTGCCGCTGCGCCACCAGGATATCGCCAGCTCCATCAATGCTACGCGCGAAACCACCAGCCGCGAAATTGCCGTGCTGGAGCGCAAGGGTTATATCGATAACCGCAGCTCCTTTACCCTTCTCAAGGACGTTGAAGCCCTGCGCAAGCACCTCGGGTAATAATCCGGCTATTTCCAGTTAAGAATAATACGTTCTAGCGTTTTTAAGACGGTAGCGTGGTCGGGAACATCCTGTTTGTCGTAGTAGTGGCTGGTTTCGCGGTACTCAGGAATAACGTTCAGGCAATAGAGGTCGTCGGCCAATACGTGCATGCGATCCACGGCTTCCACGCTGGAAAACGGCACGGCAAAAACCAGCTTTTCGATACTAATCGGCTTTAGGAATTCATATGCCAGGTCGACGGGGAAGCCATTCTTAATACCGTCTGTCACCACGATGACGTTGTGGCCTTTGAGCAGGCGCTTATCAATGGTGCCGGCGCCGCCAACCAGCTGGTTCATATCATGCATTTTCAATAATTTCTGCTGCTCGATATAGCCGAAGTTCTCGCCGGCCAGCTCGCTGATTTCCCCTTCCGAGTACGTATGGTTATAAGATAGGGAGCCGCCAGGCGTAATGCCGGCAATTGCTACCGGCTCCTGCGGCAGTTTGATTTCGGCGGACATCATAAGCGTCAGCACGCAGTGCAGCTGGGTGGCAATTTGCGCGCCCACCATTACACCGCCGTCATCGAGCGCCATGACTGCACAGTTTTCATATCGGTATTTCTTGGCGAGCTGCGCGGCCAACATACGGCCAGCCTGTACGCGGGAAGCAAGATACATCACTTAGAAGTGTATCACTACGCTTGTGCTTTTTATTGTGCTTTTTGCAAAAGATAAAACCGTTCTCTGTTGCCTTTCGCGCCGCTGACTGCCGAATCGGCCTTGCCGAGAATGGCAAACTGCCCGCGCGCCCAGTTTTCAAAGTCTTTTAAAATACTCCGGCGCATCGCGTCGTTTTTGATAACACCCTTATGCTTGTATGAGCCCTGCCGCGCTTCGAATTGGGGCTTAACCATGATGGCGAACCGGGTTTCAGGCCCGCAAAGAGCGGCTATATGGGGCAAAACCTCGCGCAGAGAAATGAACGAAAGGTCGGCCAAGACAATGTCAGGGTTGCTGGTTAAGGTATGTATGCTCCTGATATCGGTTTGTTCGTGCAGCTCAATCCGGGGATTGCCGCGCAGCGATGGGTGGAGCTGGTCGCGGCCGACTTCCACGGCGATAACTCTCTCCGCGCCGTGACGCAGGGCGTAATCCGTAAACCCACCCGTACTGCTGCCGACATCCAGCACGATTTTATCCCGAAAGTCCAACCCGAGCGCCCGCGCCACAGAGGCCAGCTTCAGCGCCGCGCGACTCACGTATTGTTCGGCCGCGGCCGCGACCAGCTCAATGCGGTCTTCAGGACCAACCGGAAAACCAGGCTTAGTAGCGACCGTGCCGTTCACCGTAACCTGTCCAAGCTTAATAAAACTCTCCGCCTGGCTGCGCGACCGGGTCAAACCCCGTGCCATTATTTCGGTGTCTAAACGGGTTTTGGAACCTGCCATAGCCGGCAGCCTAGTCCTTGATGCGTTCGCGGTAAGCGCCGCTGGCAGTATCGACCGATATGGTGTCGCCCTGCTTGATGAAGGCCGGCACTTTGATGGTAATGCCCGTTTCGAGCGTCGCGTCCTTGGTGATTGAGGAGCTTGTATCGCCCTTAACCGCACCCTCGGTGTACGTGACCTTAAGCGGCACATTCTTGGGGAGTTCCACGTTAATTGGGCGGCCATTGAACAGCTGCAGCTGGACTGCATCGCCCTCTTTAATGTAACCGGCATTGTCGCCCATCAGGTCGGCTGTTACTTCAAATTGGTCGAATGTAGTCTCGTTCATGAAGAAAAAATTGCTGCCGTCCGTATATAAATACTGTACGGCCTGAGTCGTAACATCGGCGTTCTCTAAAGTTTCGTTGCCCTTAAACGTCTTCTCCAAGACTTTGCCGTCAAGCAGGCTTTTAATGCGCACATTAACGATAGAACCGCCACGACCCATAACCTTCTGGTTGTATTCGACCACGCGGAACGGCTGACCTTCCCACTGGAAGATCGTTCCCTTTTTTAGGTCTGTAATGCTCAGCGCCAAGGTTATCCCCTAATTGCTAGCTACAAAGGACAGCAGTCCGATGTGCCGGGCGCGCTTGATAGCAATGCTTAAGTGGCGCTGCTGGCTCTCTGTCAGCCCTGTCTTCTTGCGGCTTTCAATTTGTCCGTATACATTCACGTAACGCTGTAAGGTCTTAAAATCCTTATAGTCAAAAAACGCTACGTCCGTCCTGTGTTTAAAAATCTTTGCCATGCGTACTCCTTAAAATGGTATGTCGTCTAAATTAATGGGTTCGTCACCGATATCTTCAATGACGACATCGTCTTTTTTAGCTTTCTTGGTCGGTTTCGGCTTATCCGAGGCCGGTGCGTCAGAAGACGCGTCAACTGCCGGTCCGCTGCCGCCTTCGCTGTCGCTGCCGCCCCTGCCATCAAGGAATGTGACATCGTTTGCCAGCACTTCAACCTTGCTGCGTTTCTGGCCGTCTTGTTCCCAGGAACGTGATTGCAGGCGTCCTTGTACCAGGCAGCGGCGTCCTTTGCTCATATATTGCGCCACGCGCTCGGCCAGCGGCCCCCAGCAGACAATGTCGATGTAATCCGTAACTTCCTTCCATTCGCCACTGGCGTCTTTGTAGCTGCGGTTCAGCGCCAAACTGAAGCTGGTAACGTTTTGGCCGGTAGGGGTCTGTCGCAACTCGGGGTCGCGGGTCAGGTTGCCCATTAATGTGACTTGGTTAAGACTTCGTGCCATATGAACTCCTTCGTTTGTATACTCACCCTACTCCCGGCCCGGAATGCCCGTCAAGCAAACAGCAGAGAAAACCGCCCGGTTTAAGAGTTTTTTAAGATTCGTCATCGTCCTTTTCTTCTCTGTCTTCTTTGCGGTCATCGTCGCGTTCGCCGCGCTTAGCAGCCTGCTCGGCCTTTTCGGCCTTCAAGGCTTCAGCCTTAGCGATCGCCTTCAAGTCCGGGCGCGTGATCAGGAACCGGATGACTTCACCAGTAATGTTCAGCGTGCTTTCGACCTTCTGCACGGCTTCGCCTGGCAGGTCCACGGTGTAGAAAACGTATACGGCGTACTCGTTGCCCTTGATGTTGTAGGCCAGCTTGCGCTTGCCCCAGTTATCGTCCTTGACGACTTTGCCGCCGTTATCGGCAATAATTTTCTTGACCCGTTCTTCGGCCTTGCTCAGGTCGACTTCCAGGTCCGGGTGATACAGCACCGCTATTTCATATTGATTCAAAGCTCGCGCTCCTTCCTTCGGTTAAAGCCTGCACTCACGAGGGGATGCAAGCTGAAGTTGATAGTGTTATAGATTGTACCTGAATTACCCCTGTTGGTCAAGCTCAGAAAGCTTCGCCTTAAAGCATGTCGCCTATGCGAGAGCCTCTGCCGAGAAAAGCTCTAAGATCATCGCCTGTTTCAGGATCAAATGCTGCTCGATCAACCGGCGTTGTTCTTCCAGTGCCTTCTAATTTCACGAAGGGTGTTAGCTCTTCATCACTTAGATGATCTACGTCAACACCAGCTTCATACCAGTCCGGCTCGTCAATTCCGCTAGCAGCTTCCAATCCAGCACTGTCGCGTCCGTTAGCACTTACGCTATGAACAGGAAACTCAACTACTACCGGCGCTCCGTACGCCCTGGCCTCAGCCAACGTATCTGCCCCCATAAGGCCGGCTGCTGCCGCACCGAATATACCTCAGCACCAAAGTAATTGATTTGCCCAAACTCCTGTCCTGCCATTGTTTTGTCTCCCTTAGAAATGTTAAATCTAACGACTAGGGTAGTACTTTAGTTGGCAGGATGCAAGGTTAAGCCTGGTCGGGGAAGTTTTCGTCCAGGGCCGCGTCGGCTTCGCTGGCGCCGGAGACGCCGCCGCCGAAGACTTCGTCGGCTGAATTGACCAGCACTTCGCGAGGGCGCGATCCGTCGGCGTGCCCGATGATACCCTGCTCTTCCATTGTTTCGATCAGGCGGGCGGCGCGGCCGTAGCCGATACGCAGGCGTCGCTGCAGCAGGCTTGTCGAGGCCTTGTGGTTTTCGATAACGACCTGCACGGCGTCGCGCCACATGTCGTCGTCAGCGTCCTGGCCACCGTAATCGGCGACGATCCCGCCCTTGCCATTTAGCTGTACCGGCTGGGAAACCACTTCATCGTCATAAGCGGGCGGACGCTGCATTCTTATAAAGTCCATTACTTTGGCCGTTTCGCTTTCGCCGATCAGGGCGCCTTGCACGCGCTTGGGCTTCGGCATCTCGCTGGTCAGCAGCAGCATGTCGCCCTCACCCAGCAGCTTCTCGGCGCCAACCTGGTCAATAATAGTCCGACTGTCTACCTGGCTCTGCGTAGTAAAGGCGATTCGGGCCGGTACATTGGCCTTAATCAGGCCGGTGATGACATCGACAGACGGGCGCTGCGTAGCCAATACCAGGTGGATACCGACAGCGCGAGCCTTCTGGGCAATACGCACGATCAGCGCTTCGACGTCGCGGGCAGCCATCATCATCAAATCGGCCAGCTCGTCGATAACGATCACGATGTACGGCATGCCCTCTTCCTGTTTCAGGGCATTGTACTCGCCGATGTTACGCTTGCCGGCTTCGCTGAGCGCTTTGTAGCGGCGCTCCATCTCGGCCGTGGCCCACTTCAGCGCGCTGATACATTTTTCGGGCTCGGTGATAACCGGCGTCAGCAGATGCGGGATATCGTCGTACGGCTTCAGTTCCACGCGCTTGGGGTCAACGAGTATGAGCTTTAGGTCGGCCGGCGAATTGCGGTACAGCAGGCTGGTCAGGATGGTGTTGATCATGACCGACTTGCCCGAACCGGTCTGGCCGGCGACCAGCAGGTGCGGCATCCTGGCCAGGTCAGCGACGATAGGCGTCCCGGAGATGTCCTTGCCGATTGCGAAGCCCAGTGGAGTCTGCAGCTCCTGCCACTGGGGCGATGTCAGTATGGAACTGAGCCGGACAGTGGCCGATTTAACGTTTGGCACCTCGATACCAACAGCGCGCTTGCCGGGAATCGGCGCTTCCATCCGGATGGAATGGGCCGCCAGATCCAGCGCCAAGTTGTTTTCCAGGGCAGTGATTTTCGTCAGTTTCACCCCTGTTGGCGGTTTCAGCGTATACTGCGTGACCCGCGGGCCGATGTTCGCGCCTTCCATCTCGACGTCTATATTAAAGTTCGAGAAAGTGTCATGGATCGCCTGGGCATTAGCGTTCACGTCGCCGGCGTCAGCCTTGTCCTGTTTTTGGCTAAGAAGAGTGACGCTCGGGAACTGCCAGTCGGGGTCGCCGGTGGTGGTCAGCGCGCTGTGGCTTTCGTCGGATGTCAGCTTCTGAGCACTGTTCTTCAAGCTGGAGAGCTTGGGCGCCGGCGCCTCGCCCGGCGTATGGTGCTCTACCGGCACGCCTTCATTCAGCTTGAAGCCGGGCGTCTCAGTAGCCTTGGCTTTGAGCGCGGCCAGTTCAGAATCTTCATCACGCTCCGGCCGTTTGAACAAATCGGCGAGTTTCATTAAGACTTTCGGCGAAATGCCGAAGGCGAAGAAGATCGATAACAGGGCGAACACGAAGAAAATAAGCGCGGCCGGCGTCCGGTCCAAGGCGTTGAGGACGATGTTGCCAAAGAGCCGGCCCACGGCACCGCCATGCCCGCCGCCCCATGATCCGGCGGCATTCTTGCTGGCGAAGGCTGTATACGTCCAGCCGCTTGAAAACAGCAGTACGGCCAATATGCCGATCAGGTTCGGCAGCGGCGTGCGCCCGTCCTCGGCCTTAAATTTATACACGCCCCAGTACACCAGGACGATAGGCGTCAGGTAGGCCGCCCAGCCGAGCGCCCAGTAAACGCCTTTGAACATATGGACCGGCAGCGGCCCGCCGGTACCAAATCCGCCAAGCAGCAATAAAATAGCCGCCAAAATAAGCACCACGGCGCCGGCCTGCGCGAAAAATACCGAATGCTCGGCCGTGACAGCCGATTTAGCCGCTCTTTTACCCTTCTTAACCGGTTTTTTCTTTTTAGCCATTATCTTTATATTATATCAATTTCTTGATACCTGTTATAGAGCTATTATTTATTATAGCAATTTTTACAACTTTAGTCAATGCGGGCGTCTTGGGTGAGCAGGCGGGCGCGCATCTCTTCGAAGCGTTTTTGCTGCTCGGCGGCGATTTCCTCAGGGGTCTTTTCTTTTTCTGGCTGAGGTTGCGGCTGGCCTGGCTGGCCAGGTTTTGCCTGCTGGCCATTTGGTTTGCCCTGCCCCTGTTTGCCACCCCCGCCACTGATGACGTTCACCACCGGGATGACGATCGGGCTTCGCTGGGTGTGCTCAAACAGGTAGTGGGTGACGTGTTCCTTGAGCTCGGCTTTAAAGCGGTCGAGGTCGATGCGTTTGAACCGCTGGGCGACGGCCCGTTTCAGTTCCGTGCGCAGGCCGTTCATGATCTCTTCGTTGTCGCGCATATAGATGAAGCCGCGGCTGATGATATCGGGGCTGGTGAGCAGCGCGCCGGTCTTTTTGTCGATGGTCAGCATGACGGCCACAAGGCCTTCTTCGCTGAGCAGCACGCGGTCTTTCACGACGACGTTGCTGACAATGGCGCCCGTTTGATCTACCAGCACGGTTCCGTGCGGCGCTTCGCCGACTACTTCCATTTTATCCGCGGTAAGCGCTACTACCACGCCGTTGCCGACATTCAATGTGTTGGCGCGCGGAATGCCGCGTTCTATCGCCAGGTCGACGTGGTATTTCTTAGCCGTAAAGTCGCCGTAAATCGGTACGAAGAACTTGGGCTTCAGCATATCGATCATCTCGCCGTACTCATCGCGCGACGCGTGTCCGGAAACATGCAGCGGGCCGATACCGTCGAGTTCGCGGGTTTCGTGGCGGAAGACGTGCACGCCCTTTTTAAGGAGTTCGTCAACCATCAGGCGGATCTTGGCGTCGTTGCCGGAGTACGGGATAGGCGTGCTGGACAGGATGACAGTGTCCTGCTCCTTGAGCTTGACGTGGCGGTGTTCGCCGTTGCTCATGCGTTGCAGCGCCGAGCTCGGTTCGCCCTGAGAACCGGTACAGACCACGACCAGGTCGGTATCTTTCATGGTAGCGGCATTGGCGATCGGTACGAACGTGCCTTTCGGGATGCGTACGAAGCCGTGCCGGACGGCCATTTCGAGCGTGGAAACCATGCTTCGGCCATCCATGGCCACCTTCTTGTTGTGGTGCACGGCGGCGTTGATGATCATCTGGACGCGGTTCATGTTAGTGCTGAAAAGACCTACGAAAATCCGGCCCGGAGCCTGGTCCATAATGTCTTTAAAGCTTTGTTCGATGGTGGATTCGGACGGGGTGCGGCCCAAGCGCTCTGTTGTGGTCGATTCTGACATCAGCGTCAAAACGCCTTCATTGCCCAATTCCTTGAGCCGGTCGGTGTCAGTGCGTTCGTGGTCAAGCGGATTGGGGTCGAGCCGGAAATCACCGGTGTTAATGACGCGCCCGACAGGCGTATCAAGGACAATGACCGTGCTCCCTGGTATGGAGTGCGTTACTCGTACCAGTTCCACGAAGAATTCGCCTATCTTCAGACGTTCGTGAGTGTCCTCGTTCATCGTGACGGTTTTCAGTTCGAAGCCGTCCGGCATTGGCAGGCCGAAGTTCTCGAAGATTTCTTCGACACGTCCAATGGTAAACTTGCTGCCGTAAATCGGCGCCGGGAACTTCGGCACGATGTGAGGCAACCCACCGATGTGGTCCAGGTGGCCGTGGGTGATGATATACGCCCGCAGCTTTGGTTTGATCTGTTCCAGGTAGGCCGTGTCGGCAATGCCATAGTTAATGCCCGGCAAGTCGACGCCAAGGTCGTTGCCGCAGTCCAGGATGACGGCGTCGTTCATATATTCAACGACAATCATGTTCTTGGAACCGCCGCCGTCCATTCCGCCGAGGCCGATGATTTTCAGGCGCGGGCTGTCATCAATGACATTAGCGCGCTGCTGCGTAGCCGGCTTGTTGTCGGCGGCCAGGTACTGATTGGCGATGCGCTGGGCATCGGCCTGCGACCGGCGCTGGGCACGCACGGCTTGGCCGCGCGAAGTGGTTAAATTAGTAGAGATCGGCTGCGGTTTGCGTCCGCCTCCACCGCCGCTCCGGCGGCCTTGGTTTTTCGCCGCTCCGGCGTTTTGGCCGGGCGAACGTTTTGGTTTAGGATTGGTATTATTTGGTGTCATGTATTCCTTTCTTGGAATTTAAGATGATTTAATCTTCTGTAAAATAGCCGGGATCGACGCGAAATCGTCGATCAGGGTTTGGCGCTGCTGCGGATTGTATAAGGCCGCAGCCGGATGAAACAAGGGCAGGATAACTACTTGGAGTGTATCGCTGGAGTCTTGCTTCAAGTTGAGCTTAATCCTTTTTGGCTGGCCATGGACTTTGCTGATTTGCAGGTCCGGCAGAAAGCAATTCAGGCTATGCCTGCCTAAGGTCACGACGACTTTAGGTTGAATCACTTCCAGCTGGCTCTGTAAATACGGCAGAAAGGCCTTTTTTTCGTTTGGCAACGGGTCCCGATTATTCGATGGCCGATACTTCACGATGTTTGTAATGTAAATGTCTTTTCGCCCCAGGCCAATCATCTCTAGCATATCATTCAAGAACCGCCCGGCAGCGCCAACAAACGGTTCACCCTGTAGATCCTCGTTCTTGCCTGGCGCCTCACCGATGAAAACGATATCGCTGTCCGAATTGCCCACACCGAACACCAGCTGCTTGGCGCCTGCGGCCAGCTCTGGCGTGACTTTGTCATCAACAATCTGCTGAGCAATCTTGTCCAAGTCAGCCTGCTTACTCATGTTACGCGCGTCTCCGTTCATGCTTAATCCTCCAGGAAACATACGCCATGATTCCAAGAACGACTACTATCAATAATGAGTAATTAATCGCTGAGGCCAGATGATTTACGCTCGACACGCAGTCTCCGCCTCTCTGTGCAATGAATGGCCATCCACTACGTCCATTAAAGGGTTCGCCATTATTGCTGAAGCAATCTAAACCAGGGACTGGATGCCAGCCAACTGGCAAGTTGATACTCTTCTGCGGCGCACTAATCCAAGACCAAGTAATTACTACTATGACCACGCTACCTAACAATGGCAATAGCACGTTCTTATAGGCGCGGGTTTTTGCCACGAAACAACTTTCCTATTAATTTAAACAGATTCTGCAAAGCGCCGACCAGGAAAATCAGCGCCAGCAGGTACCACCACAGGTTGCCGCGGTCGATGGCCAAGCTGGCAAAGCCATAGGCAATGGCCAGCTCAATCAGGCCGAAAACGAGTAAACCCAGCCTGGTCTGGTGCCAGTTATGCAGCGCTTTCATTGCCTTTCTTCTCTTTCAGTTCGCGGGCGGCGGCTTTCATGGACAGCTGCAAACGGCCGCGGTCATCGATGGCAACCAATTTAACGGTGACCAAATCGCCTTCTTTGACGACATCGCTCGGTTTGTTCACTCGCTCCTCGGCCATCTCGCTGACGTGTACCAATCCGTCTTTGCCCGGCATAATCTGTACGAACGCGCCGAAGTCCATGACGCTGACGACCGGCTTGTCCTTATAGATGGTGCCGACTTCGGGCTCGGCCACTATGTCGTTGATCTGCTGTTTGGCCGCGGCAATGGAAGCGCCGTCCGGGCTGGCGATCATAACGGTGCCGTCATCTTTAATATCAATGTCCGTGCCGGTTTCGCCGGTAATCCTTTGGATGGTTTCGCCGCCCTTGCCGATGATTTCACGGATCTTGTCCGGGTTGATCTTGATGGATTCAACGCGCGGCGCGTACGGGCTCATCTCGTTTGGCTTGGAAATGACGGTCTTCATGTGTTCCAGGATGAAGGACCGGCCGTCGCGTCCCTGTTCCAGAGCCTGTTTCAGCACTTCGACCGGCAGTCCGTGGACTTTCATGTCCATCTGAAGGGCGGTGATGCCTTCCGGTGTTCCGGTGACCTTGAAGTCCATGTCGCCGGCAAAGTCTTCGGCATCGGCGATATCGCTCAAAATGTAAGCTTTGCCGTCCTCCCAGATAAGGCCCATGGCAATGCCGCTGACCATGCTCTTAAGCGGTACGCCGGCATCCAGAAGTGCCATGCAGCTGGAGCAGGTCGCCGCCATGCTGGTGGAGCCGTTCTGGCTCATAATTTCGGTAACTGTGCGAATCATGTATGGGAATTCGCTTTCGCTCGGCAAAACGGCGGTCATTGCCCGCTCAGCCAGGTAGCCATGGCCGATTTCACGGCGTCCGGGGCTGCCAAGCCGCTTCACTTCGCCGACCGTATAGCCGGGAGCGTTGTAGTGGTGCAGATAGCGGCGTTCACCTTCTTTTTCCATGGTGTCCACCAGCTGCACGTAGCTGAGCGGCGCCAATGTGACAATGTTTAAGGCCTGGGTCATGCCGCGGGTAAACAGGCTGGAACCGTGGGCTCGCGGCAAAAGTCCGGTCCGGCTCTCGAGCGGACGGATTTCGTCCAGTTTGCGGCCATCGGGGCGAGCCTGATGCCGTACAATCCCTTCCCTGACGTCTTTATGGATGGCCGACTGGAACGCCTCTTCGTAGTCGTGGCGCACTTCATCATGCTTATCGCCAAGTTTTTCGGCGAAATGGGCCTGCATTTCTTCGCGCAGCTGAGCAACGAAAACGTTGCGCTCAGGGTACGGCTTGCGCAGATCTTCGCCGAGCTTGCCTTCCAGCCATTCGTTCACTGATGTCTGGATTGAAGCGTCGGGCAGCATAAGGGTATATTCCTGTTCGGTCACGCCGACTTTTTTGACCAGTTCCTTCTGCAGTTTGATAGCGGGCTGCATAGCCTTGAAGGCAAAATCAATGGCTTCGGCTACCTGGGATTCGCTGACCTCGCTGGCGCCGGCCTCCACCATCATCACGCCAGTGTCGGTACCGGCGACAACCAGGTCGAGCGGCCCGTCATTGAGCTCTTCAGGCGTAGCGAACGGCTTCAACTTGCCGTCGACCATACCGATGCGCAGGCCGGCCACCGGGCCGTCGAACGGCGCGCCGCTAAGCATAAAGGCCGTGCTCATGGCTATCATAGCGATCATATCCGGGCGGAATGCGGGATCCATGCTGAGTACGGTAGCCACGCCTTGGGCTTCGTGGCGGTAGCCCTTGGGCCACAGCGGGCGAATCGGCCGGTCAATCAGGCGGCTGATGAGGATGGCGTCATCGCTGGGGCGGCCTTCGCGCTTGATAAACCTGGAGCCGCTAACCTTGCCGGCGGCGTACATTTTTTCTTCGTAATCAATACTGAGCGGAAAATAATCCATCTCGACCGTCCTGGAGCCGACCATGGCCGTGCCGAGCACCACGGTGTCACCGTAGCGCGCGATAACAGAAGCCGAGGTGCGAAAACCGACCAGGCCTACTTCCAAGCTGAGCGGCCGGCCGCACAGTTCCGTTTCTACCTTAATTATTTCTTTGCCTAAGGGATTTGTAGTTGTTCCCATAAATTATGTAATCCTTATCGTCTATCTGAGAGATCCCTCAACAGAGTTCAAATATAGTCCGTCCCTTGTGCTAAGTGGGCGCTCTATATCTGCGGCTCTGATGAGGATACAGTACTTAGACTCATTAATGTGCACAAGCTTGCGACCTCGAAATTCGAGATCCCCGGTCTGGGCACGCTAGCGGCGAATGCCGAGCTTTTTGATCAAATCAAGATACGCCTGACTATCGCGCTGGGCGATGTAACGCAGCAAACGGCGGCGCTTGCCAACCATCTGCAGCAATCCGCGGCGCGCCATAAAGTCGTGCTTGTGGGTCTGCAGGTGCTCGGTGAGCTCCTTGATGCGTTCAGTCAGAATAGCCACCTGCGCGCTGGCGCCGCCGGTGTCATCCTTGTGGGTCTGCGCGCTCTTGATAGCCGCAGCCTTTTTCTCCGTTTTAATCATGTACACGCATTTTAACAGATTGGCCTATTAGATGCAACACGTATCGGACTAAGATTCATCCGGCGCCATTGATCTAGACGGTCTGAGCCAGTTTGCTATAAACCGCCTTACCCTTGAACCCCGTTCTCGACTTTCGTGTTCTGGATCTATAGGTAAGTCTTGGCGAATATAATCCTGGACAGCTTCTTCTCTCCATTGAACATCGGTATGGCTAACCTTTCGGTAGAATGCCTTTATGCTTTCCGGCCCTAGTTTTTTCTCCTCATGCACCCGCCCGGGCCATTCACTGGCACGCTGATAAAATACTCCGTCTTCTCTAAAGGATATCTTGTTGCAAGCACGCTCCGGATTCCTATCGTCTTGGAATTCCCGGAATCCCCAGTAATAAGTCGTGTCTTCTTCGGATTCTTCGCGTCTCAATCGGTACCACTGATGTTCGTACGCATCAGTACATACGGCAATCTCGCCCACAAGCTCAAATGGTTCGCCCGGAATCAAAAAGTCTAAACCCACCAGGTTATCATCTTCTTGGATTCCCATGGCGTCTAAGAGATGGTCCATAGCGCCTTTTAGCTGATCAGCCGTAATATCGCCCGGATCAGCTTCAGGAATTTTAGATCCTTCATAAAGTCCCACGTTGCTATACATAGTACAGAAATATGTCAAATTTTGGTTAATTTGTCAAGTGTAATGTCTGCTATTTTTTGTGCTTTTTCTATCGAATACTCTCCGATGGTTCTTCTATATAAGGCGGTTGTGTAAGCCCCGGTTCCGAGGTCTTTGCCGATGTCTTCGACAAGGCTGCGTATATAGGTGCCAGAAGAGACATCAGCTACCAGTTTTACTTCCGGATACGTGTAACCGGTTAGTTCTAGCCTGTTAATTGTCACCGGACGGGGTTCGATTTTAACCTCTTTGCCGGCCCTAGCGAGCTTGTAGGCCCGCTGGCCGTCGATTTTGATAGCTGAATAAGCCGGCGGAACTTGTTCAATGTGCCCTGTGAAGCGTTTTAATGCCCGTTGAAGGGCTTTTTCGTCCGGAATCTTGCCTGTTACTGCATCAATTTCGCCTTCCGGGTCACCGGTGGAGCTGGTCTGACCGAGCCGCATGGTCACCTCGTAGGTTTTGTCGAGTTTTGACAGTTCCCCTGCCCGTTTGGTATATTCCTTGCCGACTAAGAGCACGAGCAGGCCGGTCGCGAACGGGTCGAGCGTGCCGGTGTGGCCGACCTTTACCTGTTTAGGGCGTTTGTCTTCGGCTTGGGCCACGATTTTTCGTACATAGTTAACGGCGTCGAAACTCGTCCAGCCGGCCGGTTTGTCGACAAGCAGCAAGCCTTGCATGCTACTGCTTGGGCGGAGGAGGGTTACCGAATTGGAACGGGATTGGCGGCGGCACCGGAGGCGGAGCGCCGGAATCATCATCTGGCTGACCCTGTACGGACGGCGCCAGAGAATCCGCAGGCGTGGGCGCGATCACGGTCGGTCCGGCTGCGGCAGGATGCAAGTCATCGCCTAGCGGCTGGGCGTTAAGGGCCTTTATTGGTTCGTTCGATTCCGTGCCACTTAGGGCTTCGCTGACTTCATCGCGAACGTTTTCAAGTTCAGCCGAGGTAGCATGCGGGCTGCCAACCGACTTTTCAAGGTCGCTCAAGGTCTCATTACTCATGTCCTTGCCATCCGTAGCTGTAGGAGTTACAACGGTAGGAGACGGGGGCGGTGTCCAACTCGGCGGCGCCGGTGTCATATGGAGCGAAGCTGCTGGCTGAGCCGCGGGCGGAACAGCCGGAGGTTCAGCGACAGCCGGCAGTTCGCCGGTATCTTCCTTGCGGTCCATCAGCTGGTCCTGGTCGCTGGCAGGCATGCTTAACGGGTCAGTTACCGGGTCAAAGTGCTCAGCCTGGCTATTGGCGGTAAGCGTTCCGCCAAGAGTTGGCGGTTCAGTGATCATTTTCGCGCCTGGCGACAGACTTGAAGACGGGGTTTCCGGCGGAGCCGCGGGTTCAGGCGGCGGGGGCGTAGGCTGAGGTGCCTGGGACTCAGGCGGCTGTGGCTGCTGAGGTGGTGCCGGTTCTGGGGTCGGAGCCGCCGGCGGAGGCGTATTTTCATCGCCCTGGGCATGGTCGATCTCCAGTACCCCGTTTTCATCGTCCGAAGTATTCGGGGCAGCGTCACCCGGTTCGGCCGCGAGTGTTGGCGTTCCCTTCTCGGGGCCCGTTTCCAGTTTGCTGGCTACCAGCTGCTGGTTAGCGCCAGCCGAGAGTAAAAGCGCGCTGGCACTCATGGTCTGCGAACTTGTCCGGTCATTGCTGAACCGCCCTGTTTCAGAAACGATACCTGTTAGCAGTGCCGTCGCGATCTGGCTGTCGAGTAATTTTTCGTCCAGTGCCT
>CAYLML010000001.1:21095-32676 GCA_964384985.1 uncultured Candidatus Saccharibacteria bacterium
GTTATGAGTTCGCTTAGGCTGCTGGCCTGCGGATCCTGCCAGTTAATGGTGCCGAGACCGCCGTCCTGGTTCGTATTGATACTGGTTACCGTGGCGTCATGCAGGATACGGCCGTGGGCCGTAATCGCCTGGTCGAGATCTTCCTGTTTTTGAACGCCGAGAGCCACTACGACATCGACGTTGAAATCCCCTTCGCTGAATTCCAAGTCATCTTCGCTTAAAGAAGTCTTATACGGCGTGATGAAAATACGGACGACGTCTTCTTCTACCTTGTATCGCAGCTTGTCGGCCTTGGCCTTATCAAGCGAAATGATAAAATCGCGCAGCGAATCGGTGTTTTTCTCCAGGGTATCGGCGGGTTGGAGAAATTCAAGCGTGGATGGCACCTTGCCGCTGAATACAGCGGCGGCGTGCTTGCCCTGCTTGTTCAGCAGCAGCGTCAAACCGATACAGCTGGCCAGCTGGTCGATCGACGGGTCATGGCTGACCGTTACCAAGATGTTGTTGGCGCTTTTAAGCTTATCGATAAGCTGCTGTTTGGCATCGTCCATCTTTTTATTTTTTCCGGTTGTTTATTTTAGGAGGTTACGTTCACCTTTGAGCCTATCATAAAAGCTCATGCTTGTCCACTAGTTTTTATAGCAGCTTTACAAGGAGATAGTTTATCTGTTATAGTCTCTGTCTATGCCAATCATTAAATCAGCGAAGAAACGGGTACGGACCGCTCGCAAGGCGGCCATACGAAATAGCAAGACCAAGCGCAGCTTGCGCGAGGCCTTGAAGGTGCTTTCGGCCAAGCCGGCGGCCCAGTCGCACAGCAGCGCTCAGAGCAAACTTGATCTCGCCGTTAAAAAGGGTGTTATCCACAAGAATAAAGCCGCTCGCCTCAAGAAACAGGCCGCCGCCAAGGCTAAAGCCGCCGGCGTTAAGCCTGGCAAAGCCGCAGCTAAGAAACCCGCTCCTGTTAAGGCAGCTCCAAAGAAACCGGCCGCCAAAAAGCCTGCCGCAGCTAAGAAACCCGCATCCAAGAAATAATTACCAGGCTGCCAGGCCTAGCAGGTAGTGCTGAAGGGCTTCGTCGGCATCGAGGTTGGTACGTTTGCTTTGGATGTCGATTCGTAATAGGTCATTTATGAGTTCTTTGAGCCTGGCCGTGCTGAGTTTGCGGGCGATACTCCGGCTTTTCTGAATTACGAACGGATTGAGTTTTGCGTCTTTGGCTATGGTGTCCGGAGGACGTTCGCCGGCGGTTTTGATGATAGCCAGCACATGCAGCTGCCAGGCCAGCATGGCGATAATCTGCGGAGGTTCGACATTTTGGGCGCGCTGCTCTGTATAAAGCCGCAGCGCACGGCGGCGATCACCGGCGAAAGCCGCTTCCAAAAGCTGAAAGATGCTGCTTTGCGGTACGGCTTCCGTAAGCAGCTCGATGTTCCCGCGGGTAACGTGCGGATCGTATAGCAGAAGCTTATCCAGCTCATTGGATACCAGCTGCTGGCTGGAGCCGACGCGTTCGACTAAATAGCGAGCGTCGGCGGGGCTTATTGACCCGCCACGGTCTTTGGCGGCATCCGTTAGCCAGCGGACCAGACCCTGCGCATCCAGCTCGGGAAATTCACGGAAGTCAGTATGTTTTTTCAGGAATTTATAGTAGCTAAGGCGTTTGTCGAGCTTTGGTTCGACGATAATAACATCGGTGGTTTCAGGCGCGCCATTAAATAATTGTTCAGCCTGTTCGCTGACTTGCTTGTTGGCGCCGGGGGCCCGCAAGATCACTAATTTTTGGCCAGCCAGGAACGGGACTGACGTCAGCGCCTCCCGGATACGACTGGGTTCGGCCGTTTCCCCGTCGATACGTTCCAGCTCAAGGTCGCCGTATTCGGCCGTGTAGGCCCCGGCCAGTTTCTTCAGCGCCTGCGACAAGGCAAAATCATTTTCTCCCGTGAGCGTAATCACCATATAGGCATTGTACTCTGTGATCTATAACAATTCCCACAGTATCTGTCGTATCTCTCTGCTATGCTGGAAGTGTTGTTTCCCTATGTCCCAGGTCATTATTGTTTCTAACCGCCTTCCCGTCAGTGTCAAAAAAGACAATGGCCAGCTTGAATTCTACCCAAGTTTGGGCGGGCTGGCGACCGGGCTGGCCTCGTATATCAAAGATTCTAAAAACAAGTGGATCGGATGGCCGGGCATCGCCAGCGACGAATTAACCGACAGGGACCGGCAGGAAATAGCCGATGAACTCGCGAAACATAACTGCAGCCCCGTTTTCCTGACGCAGCGAGAAATCGACAACTTTTATAACGGATACAGCAACAGCGTGCTCTGGCCCCTGTTCCACACCCTTTCCAATCGTAAAAAGGTGGATGTTACCGAGCGCGGCAAATGGTGGTCGTCATACAGGAGCGTCAATAAACAGTTTGCCTCCGCGGCACTCAACATCGCCGAGACAGGAGACCGGATATGGGTGCATGACTACCAGCTGACGCTGGTGCCGGAATTGCTCAGGTCCGAGCGTACCGATCTGAATATCGGGTTTTTTTTGCATATCCCCTTCCCGAACGCCAAAACGTTCGGGTCGCTGGCCGAGAGCAAGAAACTGCTGCGCGGCATGCTCGGAGCCGATGTCATTGGTTTCCATACCCCGACGTACGTGTCCAATTTCCTTGAAAATTGCCAGACGGCCGGATTGGCCCAGCCCGGCAGCAATATGGTCACCATGAGCGACCATACCGTGCAAGTCGGCAATTTCCCTATGGGTATTGATTACAAGAAATATGCCGGCGCCGGTAAATCCAAAGCCGTCAAGGCCGCCGTCCGCAAATTCCGCAAACGATATAAGAAACTGCGGGTTATTGTGGCCGTAGACCGGCTCGACCCGAGTAAAGGACTGGTCGAGCGCCTGGAGGCCTACCGGGCCTTCCTGGAGCTGGAGCCGCGCATGCAGGGCAAGATTGTGTTCAGCGTGGTGGCCGCCCCTTCGCGCACCGGCATAGCCGAGTACCGCAACCTGGGCAAGCGGCTACAGACTCTGGCCGATGATATTAACGCCGCGTACGGCACCAAGAAATGGCAGCCGGTCGACTATATGAACAGGTCGGTACCTTTTGAAGAGGTAACGGCGCTGTACCAGATAGCGGACGTGGCCTTTATAGCGCCGCTGCGTGACGGCATGAACCTGGTCGCCAAGGAATTCATAGCCAGCAAGCGCAAGGGCGGCGTGCTGATACTCAGCCAGACGGCAGGCGCGGCGCATGAGCTGCCAGACGCCATACTTGTAAATCCCCGCAAGCAGGAAGAATTGGTCGACGCCTTGCACCAGGCCCTGACAATGCGCAAGCGCGAGCTGAGCGGCCGGCTGAAACGAATGCAGCAGGAACTGGCTGGCAATACGGTGCAGGATTGGGCTAAGGGCTTCATGGAAACCTTGCAGCATCCCGTACCCGGTACGCCCATAATCACCTATACGCTGCGCGGCAGGATCCGTTCGCGCCTCACGCATGATTACGCGGCGGCCAAGCAGCGCCTGCTCTTCCTGGATTACGATGGCAGTTTAGTGCCGTTTACCGAAGATTATAAAGACGCGAAGCCGCCGAAATCCTTAATCACCCTGCTGGAAAACCTGTGCGCCGACGGGCGCAATGACGTAGTCGTGATAAGCGGGAGGCCTCCCGCGGAGCTTAATGAGTGGTTCGGCGGCCTGCCCATAAACCTGGTAGCGGAGCACGGGGCCGCCGTCAAAAAGGCGGCCGAAAAGTCATGGCACACCATCGAGAAGGTAGATACCGACTGGAAGAAAGTCGCCTTGCCTATCCTGGAAAAGTATGCCGCACTGACCCCCAAAGCCCGGGTAGAGATCAAACCGCATTCCTTGGTTTGGCATTACCGCGCCTCCCCGCCATACTACGCGCAAAAGTATACGGTTACCCTTAAACGGGTTCTTAAGCCGATGTTGAAAAGCTATGGCCTGCAATTGCTGCAGGGTAACAAAGCCCTGGAAATTAAAAACCCTCGGATCAGCAAGGGCGTGGCCGCCCGAAGCTGGCTGTCATACAGTTATGATTTCATGCTCGCGATCGGCGACGATGCCACGGATGAAGAGCTTTTCGCGGTTTTGCCGGAATCAGCGTACAGCATCAAGGTGGGGCGTGGCCGCACGGCTGCCTACTACCGCCTGCACCGGTCTTCCGAGGTTATAAAACTGCTGCGATCTCTGGCTAAGTAAGCTTCTGGCAATGGGGGCAGATGTGCGTACCGCGCCCCGCAACCCTTATTTTTACGATCGTCGTGCCGCACCGCGGGCATGGCTGCCCCTCGCGGCGGAACACGCGGGCGAACTGAAGGTAGCTTCCCTTTTTACCGTGGGCGTCGACATAATTTTTGTCGGTCGACCCGCCTTTGGCAATGGCAAATCGCAATATGTCCAATAACTCCTTGTGCAAGGTGCGGATTTGCGCAGACTTGAGGTTTTTTACTAACGTTGCCGGATGGATTTTCGCGCCCCACAACGATTCATCGGCGTAAATATTGCCGACGCCGGCCAAGACGGATTGGTCCATCAGTACAGCTTTTATCCCTGAATTCGACCGGCGTTGGAGGCGAGCCTCCAGCACATCGGCCGTAAAATCAGGGCTGAGCGGCTCCGGCCCGATTTTCTTGAAAAAATCGAGGTCCATAACCTGGCTGGTGGGAACCAGCCTCATCCAGCCGAACTTGCGCTGGTCATTAAAAAACAGCTGGCTGCCATCCTGGAAGTCCAACGTCACTCTAGTCGATTTGTCCGGCAGGTCGCCAACCAGCGAATCGCTAGGGTGCCCCGCCCCGAACCGTTCCGTCTTGCCGCGAAACACCAGTTGCCCGGTCATTTTTAAATGGATTACCAGCGAATAATCGCTGGATAGTTCGATCAGCAGGACTTTGGCGCGCCGCCTGACTCCGGTGATTTTAGCCCCTATCAGGAAACGCCGCACATCGGATGGCGCGTTCGGGAAACCCTTGGGCCAATCAAAATCTACCTTGGCCACACGCCGGCCAGGCAATAAACGCGCTAGGCCTGTGCGAATGGTTTCAACTTCGGGCAATTCCGGCATACATCCATTATATAGGCCAGGCCCTCAACCGTTATAATAGCTGTATGGACAGCATCCACTCTATTCTAAGCAGCAAGGATTTCGACGAACCACCGGAAATGTCCAGCATCAAAAAATACGTGCAGGATGAATTCCAGGCCGCCGTATCCGTACTGGTGCGTGAAAAAGATATTGTGATAGGGGTACCCAGTGCCGCTCTGGCCAATACCCTGCGGCTGCGCAGCCCGGAGATTCAGCGCCGCTGCCAGACAGACAAACAGCTAACGTTTCGGATTGGCGGCTAAAGCGCCGCAGTTATAACTGGATGTTTTGGATCAGGTCGCTGTAGCCAGGAACTTGGTTTTGGAACAGCGTCAGGGTAAGGTCCGTAGCGCCCAGGTAGCTCTTGGTGTTGTTGCAGCTGGTGTTCCAGTACTTCTGAAGCGTTTTGCCATCTTGGATAAGTTCAAACGTATATAGGTCGCCAAGGGCGCAGTAGCCGGTCCCGTCCTTCGGAGCCGAATTATTGCCCAAGGTAAAACCGGCATGCAATAAGGCGTTCAGGAAGGCGCTATAGGCATTCTGGTTGTTGGCAAACAGCTGCGTGTCGACCGCGTTGCCCTGGTAGCCTACCACGTGCTGGTAGGTAACATTGGAACTATCAACAGTAATGAGTACCTGGTTATGCTCCGAGTCGGCGTTAATAGGGCCGTCAATGGTCAGACGGACCTGGGCATCTGTAGAGGCATAATCTACCAGGCTTTTACTCGCGACAGAGGTATTCGGTTTTTTGCCGTCGCTAAGAAGCAGGATGATAATGAGTATTATCAACCCGATCGCGACCAGTAAACCAATAAAATAACGCATAGGTGGGCCTCACAGAACGTGATTATGTATATACTAACATTATTGTGCAATTTCTGCAATATTCTGCCGCCCGTTATTCGTGTAAAATGGTTATGTGAGATTGACGTACCAAACCGGCATAGCCACGCTGATACAGTTCATTCTACTTAGCTTGCTGACTTTAGTTAGCCAGTTTGGCTCGGTAGTAACGACCTGCCGTACGGATAGCAGCAACTGTATCAGCAACCTTATTACCTCTATTATCCTGTACCTGGTGGTGGCTATTATGTTCGGAAGTATTTGGGTACTTGGCCTCGTAGCGCAAAACAGCCGGAACAGATGGCTGGCCCGGCTCCTTATCTGTACGGAGGGGCTGATCGCGCTAGTGGCGCTTTTCAGCATTAAATTAAGCCTGCACCAGCACAAGAATTTTCTGGGCATATTCGCCAGCTTGAGCATCGCTGCTTTGGCTATCTGGACAACTACCCTGGCCTTCCGGCTGATGCGCTCAGAGGGCAAACGCATTACTTCCGGCGGCCGCCGGCGCCAGCGGCGGCACACCATAAGCTAGCTCGGCCGGTTTGGCACTTCAGTAAATTCAACCTCGAACGGATAGGTGCCCTCACCGAGCAGCTTGCCTGATTTTGAGAAAATTGCGGCCTTAAGCGTATACTTCCCTGGTTTAGTTACAGGCATCCCCTGAACGTTAAAATTCAGGTTAATCCTGTCGATTCCGGCTGGAACGACGTTTTCCTGTTCCGGACCCGTCCCAAGTTTTTCACCGTCAGGGTCAAAGATGTTAATTTTAAAATTAAAAAACGTATCCGTTTTTAACTTTTCTTCCAGTATCCACGAGGTAGCGACTGCATAATTAGCAGGCAGCCCGATTTCCTGCTCGCCGAGTTTGAAGCCTTCTCTGCTAAGCTGCTCGCGGTTCACGTTAAAGGTAAACTTATCAATAACCTTAATGACGGAATTCATTCTATCGGCGGCATCTGTCGTGACATCGCGCGCTACAATGACATATAAGTTTTTAATTGTTGGCATAGTCGTAGTTCCCCATCTTGCTTAAAACATTGTGATTGCTGACGAGCCTTGGACGTAGGTTACTGTTGCCGGTGCTCCAAGCTGGCTTCAGATCGGCAGGCATCGCAAAGTGCACGAATAACATCAGGTTCTTGGTTTCCTTGCGGTTGTGTTCATCCAAAAATTCAAACCTTGTCGGCAGTAATTGTGTACCCAAAGCTTCGGCGATTTTCCTCAAGAATGTAAGGCTTGGCAACGTGTCGCCCCGTTCCAGTCTTGCTATACTTGGCTGCCTGGTACCAACAAGTTTCGCCAGTTTTTCTTGTGTTAGTTTCTTAAAAATCCTAGCGTCGGTAATCATTTTACCGATTTCATACTCCAAGTCTGTTTTTTCATATGCTTCTCGCCTGTCCTTGTCTTGGAGCAACCTTTTCTTAGCTTCTCTCCAATCCACTTGAATCCTCCTTTACTTAATTAAACTATTCGACAGCAATCGCTGCCGGGTTAGGGCTGTTGTTACGTATCGTTCCGGTGTGTGGTTGCCTTTTTTGGCGAAAGCCACCAGCAAGTGTGCGACGTTCTCAGATATACAGAAAATAATTCGGTAGAAGGTCCCTTTGAAATCTACCCTGAGTTCATACAAATGGCGATAGCCGGTTAAAGTCTTCATCTTGCTGGAGCTCAGAAGTTCCGTGCCCTGTCTGGCTAAATGATCGATGGTTTTCATGATCCGTCCGGCAGCCTCGTTTGGTTGCCGTTCAATGAACTCAAAAACTTGACTTCGCCCTGATTTGTTTTCCCAAAATTCTATTTTCATAGATCCTCCTCATATGCGCCTCCTGTCTCTTAATTATAACAATATTGTTATAATATCGAACTCACTATGGGCTGTCAAGCCTGCGTTTAAATTACAGTTCGCCCCAGTTGCTGCCGATGGTAACGTCTACGTCAAGGCGGACAGGCAATTTATAGACATCCTCCATGGTTTTTTGGAGGAGGCCGCCGATTTTTTCAGCCTCCGCGGCCGGGCATTCTACTACTATGGAATCGTGGATTTGCAGGAGCATGTGGCAATCATTGTGCTGCTCAAGCAGCTTATCAATGCGGATCATGGCCAATTTCATTAAATCGGCCTCGGTGCCTTGTATCGGCATGTTGATGGCGGCCCGTTCGGCGGCCTGCCGCACCATAAAGTTGCTCGATTTGATGTCGGGCATTGGGCGGCGGCGACCAAACAGCGTTTCAACATAGCCGAACTTCCGGGCGTATTCCAGGATGCGGTCCATGTAATCAAATAGTGGCTTGCGCAGGTCTTTGTATCGTTCGATAAACGTCGCGGCCTGCTCGCGGGTCATGCCCGTGGCGATCGATAAACCGTGCGGGCTCATGCCGTAGAGGATGCCGAAGTTGATGACCTTTGCCGCCCGGCGCATCTGTTTAGTGACGTCTTCCTGCTGTCGGCCGTAGACCTGGGCCGCCGTCGTGCTGTGGATATCGGCGCCACGATTAAACATCTCTACGAGCTCTTTATCTTCGGCAAGCACGGCCGCCAGCCGCAATTCGAACTGCGAATAATCGGCGCTAACCAGTTTCTTGCCCTTCCCGGCCACGAAGGCCGTCCGTATGCGGCGACCCAGGTCGGTGCGCGTCGGTATGTTCTGCAGATTAGGGTCGTTGCTGCTCAGGCGTCCGGTCTGGGCTACCGTCAGCGCGTAGGTGGTATGCAGGCGTGAGTTTTCATCGACCTGCTGAGGCAAGGTGTCTATGTAGGTATTCTTCAGCTTGGCGACCTCGCGGTACTGGGTAATGAGGTCGATGATCGGGTGCGTACCGCGCAATTTATCCAGTTCGCTGGCCGCCGTGCTGTAGCCGGTCTTCCCTTTTTTTATTCCCTGCGTCGGAAGCTTTAATTTTTCGAATAAAATTTCGGCCAACTGTCCAGGCGAGCTGATGTTGAACTCTTGGTCGGCATACCCGTAAATTTGCTGCTCGTAGTCCAGGACCAGGTCATCAACTTGTTCGGCGAATTTCGCCAGGTATTCGGTATCCAGTCGGATGCCCCGGTGTTCCATGCGCGCCAGCACCGGTATGACCGGCCATTCGATATCGCGGGCCAGCTCAGGCAATCGTTCCATATTCTTCATTTCAGCGACTTGTTTGGTGTGTAGCGCCTTGATGGCCGCTATGATCTCCGGCGCCCGCGCAATGACCTCTTCTTTGTCTAAATCCTCGAATGGCGAACCGTCGTAATCCAAGTCGGCTTCAGCGAGTTCAGTCAAAGTTTGTTCACGCCTGAGCGCGTTGAGCAAAAACGCGCCAACAAGCACGTCATGGCCGACCGGCGGCAAGGTGCTGACGCCAAGTCCTATCAAGATTTCCAATGTAGCCTTCAGGTTATAGCCTACCAGCGGCCGCACACCCCGGAACTCACGGGCGATCGCCTCGTGGTCGAGCTTGGTCAGGTCGAGCGTATAGGTATCCTTGCCGTTCAAGCTCATGATCAACACTTCCGGTTTCTGGCCATGCTTGCCGGCTGAGCGACTATAGATATAAAAGTACTCGGAGTCGCCAAGCTTGAGGTCTTTGGCTTTTTGATTTGTATCAATAATCGTATTGCTGCCGGACAGCAGCGGGTGGCCGTTAGCGGCATGATGGTTGTCGATCGCGACCTGCATGACATCCGGGAGCTGCCGGGCCAGCGTGCGGAACTCCAGTCGCTGGAGCAGATCCAGGACCTTGCCGGGCTGTATGTTGTGGCCGTCAACCGCCTTCAGATCCAGCTTGATCGGAGCGTCAATCCAGATACGCGCCAATTCTTTGCTCAGGTATGCCAGGTCCTTGCCGGCCTCCAGCTTCTTGCGCGTCGAATCCTTGATAAGGGCCAGATTGTCGTAAATCCCGTCCAGCGTTTCATATTGTTTTAATAATTCGACCGCGCCCTTTTCACCGATACCCGGTACGCCCGGAATATTATCCGACGAGTCGCCCTTTATGGCCTTCATGTCGAGGAATTGGCTTACAAGGATGCCGTATTTTGATTCAAAACTTTTGGGTGAATACAATTCTATGTTGCTGAGGCCCGTTTTGAGCGCGTACACGTGTGTCAGGGGGTTTACCATCTGCAGCATGTCCAGGTCTGACGTCACCAGCAGAGTTTCTATATCTTTCTTATTCGCCTGGACCGCCAGCGCACCCATAATGTCGTCAGCTTCGTAATCGTCAAGTTCATACAGCGGCCAGCCAAAGGCGTCGAGCAGTTCGTGCAGCATGGGTATCTGGGCTTTGAAATCTTCCGGAGCCGGTTTGCGCCCGGCTTTGTATTCAGGGTATATTTCCAGGCGTTTGCGGATGTTCGTTTTGGGCTTGTCCCACGCCACCGCCACGTAATCCGGCTTCAGGCGGCGGATCACTTCAAGCGCCATGGTCGCGAAGCCAAAAATGCCGCCGGTCGGCGTGCCGTCTTTGGTCGTTAAATTCGACATGGCGTAATAGCCGCGGTAAAACACGCTTTTGCCGTCGATAATGACGAATTTTTTCCTCGGTACTCCGGCCTCATCGGTCATACCTAACAGTATACGCTAAGGCTAATCTGTTAAGCATAAGTATATTGCCAATCACTATGCGTAAGATTATGCTGGGTATGTGAAATCCAAACTTGAATCTGGCTTTACCGCTATCGAGACAGTGTTTGTCCTGACAATCTTAGCAGTCATATCGACAGCAAGCTTGTGGGTCTGGCATGTGAATAGCCAGCATGTAAAAACATCGGCAGCTCAGAAAATCACAAACGGTAAAACCTATACGGACTCTGCGCGGGTATACCAATTAACATACCCGTCAAGCTGGAGAGTAGTTATGAATTCCAGCGACAATAATATGGGAATAGCCACGGATGCCAGCTTCCCAACATTTATTCCAAGTAATCCAACAATCCCCTCGTGCAATACTGCCGGCGGCTGCAGCCAGGACAGCGCTAACGGCTTTGTTGTCTCATCATATAAACAAAGCAACCCGGACAGTGTATTCAAAAGCGGCTGGTCGCCTATGAAAAAAGAAATTATTAACGGTTATACGGCTTACTATAAAAAATCCTTTGGAATAATGGACAATTTTTTTGTCGTTCATGACGGCTACTTGTTGGATTTTAGCTTCATGGAAAAAAATCCCGGAGCTTTCAATTCATTCGATGACAGTCGCCATGTGCCCAGCTTCAATAGCTTGGTACATACTATAAAATTTCTAAAATAAGCCGTACGTTTGGCTTTCGGTGACAATCTTGTTCATCCGGACGTCATGCTGCTCAACGGGTATGTAATGGGCTATGCGGTTCACTTCGTAGCAGACACCGATTTTTTGCGCGTCCTGGTGACTGGCTAAGAAACGGTCGTAATAGCCGCCGCCGTAACCGATGCGGTGCAGCCGTTCATCAAAACCGAGCATCGGCACGATCACGACATCAATATCCGGCACCACGGCGGGCTTGTCGGTGTCCGTAGACACCACCTGCCACTCGCCGCCGATCTTTCGCGACGTGAACACGTGAATATCGCGCTCGCCGTTCTGCAGCGCCGTTATGAAATCCACCAAATCCACCTCGCCCAGCCGCATAATCGGCTCAAAACAATGCACCGTGCGTA
>CAYLML010000002.1:0-17592 GCA_964384985.1 uncultured Candidatus Saccharibacteria bacterium
AGAAAACGGCGAATCATCCTTGCAGCTTAACAGTCAGCTGGCATCGGCGGCCCAAGCTAAAGCCGATGACATGGTACGGTCTAATTACTGGTCGCACACGGCGCCGGGCGGCAGGACGCCTTGGACATTCATTACTGGCAGCGGATATCAGTACCAAAGCGCCGGTGAAAACCTGGCATACGGCTTCACGAGCGCCGGCGGCAGCGTCACCGGCTGGATGAATAGCCCCGAACACCGGGCTAACATGCTCAATCCCGACTACCGGGATGTCGGTTTCGGTGTAGCCAGCTCGCCAAATTATATAGGTCAGGGTCCGGAAACGGTCGTGGTAGCCGAATATGCTCAGCCGTCTGCGGGCACAGCCATACCGCCACATGTGCTCAGCGCCGAGACTACCGCCCAGCCCGTTTCGCGTATCCAACTGCTAACCGGCAATAATGCCGAGTGGAGTCTGCTGGCCATAATTGTCCTGAGCGGCGGCGCGATGGCGCTGTTCATCTTGCGCCACGGATACCGGGCCCACCGGCTGCTCACCCGTGGCGAGGCCTTCGTGACCCGCCATCCATACCTCGACATCAGCATCGTGTTCATCATTACCGCCGGCTGCGTACTAACGCGCGCGGGCGGAATTATTGGATAACAAGGTTTTCTACGCCGACAAGCTCGCGCAGCTTGGCCATGCCGTCACTGTCCGCGTCGATGCCGCCGGGGAGCTTGATGGCCTGTTTGGCCGAGGCTTCGCCAAGCACCAGCACGACTTCAGTAGGCCCCTTGTGGCTATCAATGGTTTCTTTCAGCGAAAGCAGCACTTGTTCATCACTGGTATTCATTAGCCGAATGTAAAGCCGCTCGTTGAGGACCGAGGGTTTTACCGCCGGCCTTGCCTCAACACTTGCATCATCAGGCTGTGTTGTAGCAGTAGTGTCCCCTGCGCCTTTGAGCGCGCCGACTTTTGGCTGGTAGCTGCCGGCTTCCTGGCTGGTAATCTCCTTAGCCGTATCGACCATAACCTTAACTTCGCCGATCGCGCCGGTTTTGCCTCGGGCATTGATCTTGCCGCGGACCAGAACTATCCGATCGCGCTCCCATAAGTCAGCGGTTTGCTGATAGCTTTTAGGGAACAGAACTGCTTCGATTTCGGCGAACCGGTCTTCGATCTTTACGAAAGCCATTTTCTGGCCGTTTTTCGTCGTAATTTCACGGACATCGGTAATAGCGCCGCCAATGCTGACTGTTTTGCCCTCATGTTCTCCGGTAATGGTATTGAGCGGCACGGTTTTATCGTTCAGGATGGCTTCGAACAGTTCCAGCGGATGCTGGCTTAGGTAGAGGCCTAGCAATTCGCGCTCCCACTGCAGCTGCTCGCGCCCATCGGTTTGGGACGGGGGCGCCTGCAGTTCAAGCCGCGGCCTCTCCAGCAGAGTTTCTTCGGTGTTGCCGAACAGGTCCGTCTGGCCGCTGTCCGCCTGTTTCTGCAGGCGCCCCGCGAAGGCCAGTATAAAATCCAGATTGTGCAGCAGCGTGGCACGGTCGCCGTACTCATCAAAGGCACCGGCCTTGACCAGGCTTTCCATCGGCTTGCGGTTGACTATACGAATGCTGGTCCTGGTTAAGAAGTCTTCCAAACTGCTGAAGCCGTCTTCGCCGCGGGCCCGCACGATTTCCTCAACTACGCCGCTGCCGACATTCTTGATAGCCGCCAGGCCAAAACGTATCTGTTGTTCTCCGGGCACTACGGCGAACTCAGCGAATGATTGGTTGACGTTCGGCGGCAATACTGTAATACCCATGTGTTTGCACTCGGTGATCTCGATGGCCAGCCGGTCAGTGTCATCATAGTCAGTGGTCATAAGCGCAGCCATGAAGGCGGCAGGGTAATGGGCCTTAAGGTAGGCGGTCTGGTAGGCGATCATGGCATACGGCGCCGAGTGGCTCTTGTTGAATCCGTAATCAGCGAAGGCTTCCATGCGGACCCAGAACTGTTCCGCGAACTTTCGGTTCACTTTGCTGTGCTCCATCATGCCTTCAATGAAAGCGGTTTTCATCTTGGCCATGGTGTCGCGCTGCTTCTTGCCTATGGCTTTGCGCAGGGTGTCGGCCTGACCGCCGGTGAAACCGCACATCTCTTTGCTGACCTGCATGAACTGTTCCTGGTAAACCAGGACGCCATATGTATTGCCAAGGGCGGCTTTCAGCCCCGGATGTTCGTAGGTCACCTTCTCCTTGCCATGCTTGCGGGCAATGTAGTCATCAATGAATTGCATCGGGCCGGGACGGTATAGGGCGTTCATGGCTACGAGGTCCTCGAACCCGGTAGGCTTGAGGTCGCGAAGGTAGCGTTTCATGCCCGCGGATTCAAACTGGAAGATGCCGGTGGTGTCGCCGCGCTGGAATAATTCATACGTCGGCTTATCGTCGAGCTCAATGGTGTTAATATCCAAATCCTCGCCGTATACTCGCTTGATGATGCGGAGGGCGTTCTTGATAGTAGTCAGGTTGGACAAGCCCAGGAAGTCGATTTTAAGCAGGCCTAGTTCGTCGATGGGGCCCATGGAATACTGAGTGGCAACTGCGCCCTTTTGGGCCATTTCCAGCGGTGTGTAGCAGACGATATCCTCCGGCGCGATGACCACGCCGGCGGCATGCACTCCGTGCGAACGAATCGTGCCTTCGAGCTGGATAGCCAGGTCGAAGACCCGCTTGGCGGTTTCGCTCCCGCGATATTCTTCCTTAAGTTCGCGATTTTCCTTGAGGGATTCAGCCAGGGGGATATGCCGGCCCTGCACCGGTGGCGGGATCATTTTGGCGAGGCGGTCGGCTTCGGCGTAAGGCACCTGAAGCACGCGCGATACATCGCGCACGGCGTTGCGTGCAGCCATACGGCCGAACGTCACGATGTTGGCCACTCGGTCCTTGCCGTACTTGTCGATGCAGTATTGAATGACTTCTTCCCGCCGCGAATCCTGAATGTCGATGTCGATATCAGGCATGCTGATACGGTCGGGGTTAAGGAAGCGTTCAAACAGCAAATCATAGGCCAGCGGGTCGAGTTCGGTTATTTTCAGGGCGTAGGCCACGATCGAGCCGGCGGCGCTGCCGCGTCCCGGTCCGAACACGATGCCCTGATCTTTCCCCCAGGCAATAAAGTCATTGATAATCAGGAAGTAGCCATTAAAACCCATGCTCTCGATGATGCCGAGTTCGAACTCGGCGCGCTCCAGCACGTGTTTTGCCAGCGTTTTTTTGACTTCCGCGACACTTAATTTGGCAGCTTGTTCTTCTGTAAGCGGCTTATCAGCCTGTTGGCCGTAACGCCATGCCAATCCGCGATACAAGAGCTTCTGCAAGTATGAGTGTTCTGTTTCGCCTTTAGGTACGGGGAATTTCGGGATAAGTATTTTACCGAGTTCTATTTCGACGTCGCAGCGTTCGGCGATCGCCGCCGTGTTGGTGATAAAATCCGGATGGTCATTGCCCCAGCGCACGATGACGTCTTCGGGTTTATTGACGTGCAGGTCGAATTCGCTCAAACTCATACGCTTTTCGTCGCTTAGGAACGAGCCGGTCTGCACGCAAAGCAATATCTCATGCGCTTCCTTGTCGGCATGGTCTAGGTAGTGCGCGTCGCAGGTGACGACACAGGGAATGCCGAGCTCTTCGCCAAGCTTAATGATCTGATCGTTAATGGTTTTTTGTTCGGTCCAGTGTCCCGGATGATCTTCGTGGCCATGGTCCTGTACTTCAAGGTAATACCGGTCGCCGAAGGCTTCACGGTACCATTTGGCGATATCCCTGGCCTGATCGTACTGCCCCTGTCTCAGTGCATCGCCAAGCTCGCTGCTGGCGCAGCCGCTCAGGCAAATGAGCCCTTCGTTGTGTTTTTGGAGCAGTGTCCGGTCGATCCGCGGCTTATAATAAAAACCTTCCAGATTGGCGATGGTCGAAAGCGCCATAAGGTTCTGGTAGCCTTCGTGGTTCATGGCCAGCAGGATGATGTGGTAGTTCTGCTTATCCTTCCCCGGTTCGCGGTCATACAGGCTGCGGGCTGCCACGTACGCTTCCATGCCTATAACCGGCTTGATGCCGGCCGCCTTGGCTTCCTTATAAAATTCGATGGTACCGCTCAACGTGCCATGGTCCGTGACAGCCACGGCCGTCATGCCGTATGATTTTACCCGCTTAACCAGCTCGGGCACTTTCGTCAGCCCATCAAGCAGACTGTACTGCGTATGGTTGTGCAAATGGACGTAATCGCTAGCTTTGAGCGTTGTTTTTTTTGTAGCCAAAATACCCCTCGAGCATCCCTCACTTACAGATTAATTATACCACTCTTGGCGCGCTATTTTTTGAGGTATTTGCGAAGATTGCTTAGAGAAGCGTTGGCTTGTTTTACGGCCTTTTTGAGGTCTTCGTCTTCGGCTTCGCCTTCATGGAAAGCGCTGATGACTTCGCGGGTTTTTTCTTTGGTATCCTTGGCCTGGTCTACCAGATCTGCCAGGTTGTTCTTGGCCTTGGCGCTCATTTTGTCGCCGTTGACGCGGGCTTCATCGATAACTTTGCCGAGTTCGGTGTGCAGTTTCTTTAGTTCCTTTTCGGCTTCGGCCATGTTCTCGCTGGCGGTCTGCTTGATATCCCCGCGGGTTTCTTTGCCGCTCTTGGGCGCCGTGAGCAATCCGGCTACATAACCGGCAATAGCCGCGATAGTGCTGCCGATAGCAAAACGTTTGAGGTTGGTGCTGCGATCGTCATGGCTCATAACTTATTTCTCCTTTGGGTCATCTTGATAATATTGCGGATCAACTTAAAGAAAGCCAAGCGGCCTTGAGTGTCGCGCAGCACTTCGGCCGCCGATTCCACGGAGTCGACTACTTCCTCGGCTTTGTCTACGACGCGCTTAACGCCGGAAAGTATTTTGACCGTTATCGCCATAGCGGCAATGCAAAGGATGAAGAATACGCTCAGTAGGACGGTGAGAATGATGACAAGGACGGTGTCGGTTGTGGTCATACGCCTATTATAGCAGTTTTTTGCGCAAGAAGTCAGTTAATTGCGGACTGATATCGTCGCGCTGGATGGCGAATTCGAACACTGTTTTGAGATATTCAAGCGGATTGCCGGTGTCATGGTACTGGCCGTTTTTAATCTCGCAGCCATATACGTGCCGGCCGTCGTCGATCATCTGCTGCAGTGCCGGCTGGACCATGAACTCGCCCTTGCCGTCATATGCCTTGAGGTTCTTCTGTAGGTAGTCCAATATGGCCGGTTCGAATACGTAGCCGCTGACAGATGCCAGATCGGACGGGGCATTTTCACGGCTGCCAGGCTTCTCGACTATAGTGGTCATATCGACCAGGCCGGGGCTGATTTCCTGGCCGGCCACGTAGCCGTATCGTTTGTAATCGGCGTCGCCGTCACGCCGCACGCACGCCAGGACTGAACCGCCATGCTCCGCCTGTATGTCGACGAGCTGTTTGAAACGGGTCGGCTTAGCCTGCACGAAGTCATCGGCAAAGGTGTAGACGAACGGTTCGTCCCCAAGAAGGTGCGCGGCATTAATAATAGGAGTAGCCGTACCGTACGGCCCCTTTTGGCGAATATACGCGAAGTTTGCCAGGTTCGAAATGCGCTGCGTGGCCGCGAGCAGTTCCGCCTTGCCGCCTTGCTCAAGGTTGTCGCGCAGGTCGGCACTGATATGGTCGAAGTGGTCTTCGATAGTCCGTTTGTGGTACCCGGTAACGATAACGATATCGGTAATGCCGGCCTCGCAAAGCTCTTCTACGATGTGCTGGACTATAGGCTTGTCGATCAGGGGCAGCATTTCCTTGGGCATGGCCTTGGTCTGCGGCAAAAACCTGGTACCGAAACCGGCCGCGGCGATAATTGCCTTGCGCACTTTTGTCTGACTCATGATTTAGATTGTACCATGTCCGCCAAGTGGTAGTGACCTTGTATTTCACAGTAAATAATGAGATAATTTACTATTATGACTCTTGACTTTGAGAGAGAAGTTACCGAAATCGCGGCAATGATTGAGCCGAAGCACGGGTATGAACTTGCTCCCGAAACAATTCCTATAGCCATCACAGCCCTGGAAGAAGTAGACTCCAAATACGGTCCTAGCTCTGATCATCCTCTTTCTTTCCATAATGCTCCCCATTCTCTCGGTGTTACCCGTCGCGTTGTCAGACTAACCAACATGCTCTATCCGTTCATACAGCCTAAATATCAAAACGGGATCTATGATTTAGGCATAATTGGCGGGGCTACCCACGACATAGAACAGGAATTGGGGCCTGGCGAGAATGAGCGAGTAAGCGCCGAGAGTGCCGGCCGCCAAGTATCGGATGCGGACGGAGTACTTAATACCACTACATTCAAGAAGCGTTTGACGCGTGGTATCGTGGCTACAACGGTCGAGATGAAAGAAGATGGAGAGCTTGTCCAAACCAATCTCCAAAGCGGCACTCATGATCCGATTAAATTTGGGATGGCATTCGCCGATATAAACGGAATCGCCATGGAAGGCAGTAAAAGAATGTGGCAGGATGCCACGAATCTTTATTATGAACTGAACGATGAACCGACTATTGGAGGACTGTTTGACTTTTATCTAAGCCAGGCAGGGTTCCTGCGACAGAGACTTAATGATGGCCGGGTGAAATCTGATATCGCTTATTATTTCGCCGATGACATAGAAGCTGTCTATCAGGTAATGCGCGGTGCTTTCCATGCCAATATCGTCTCAGCCCATGGGATGGCCGTCCTATTGGGCGAAAGACCGGAACTATCCAATACCGTAGGATCAGTAGTCAAAGGTATAGGAGCTTTAGACAGATCGTTGCTCGGAACTATGATCGGCAAGATGATTGAGAGAAAGGTTGCAAACGACCAGTCAAAAGTTCCCGGCTCCTAAAGTCCCAGCTGCTTCTTGATAAACTGCTGCGCCAGACCCGGATTAGCCTGGCCTTTGCTGACCTTCATGACCTGGCCCACCAGGAAACCAATGGCTTTCATCTCACCGTTTTTAACATCAGTAGCAGCTTGGGGGTTATCTTTTATAACCTGTTCGACTATCTTAGTAATTTTACCTTCGTCCGAAACCTGGATGTAACCTTTGTCGTGAGCATAATTTTCGAAGTCTTCAGGAACATCTCCCGATTTAAATACTTCTATAAATAGCGCTTTAGCGCTTGTAGAGTTCAACTTACCGGCCTGCAAGAGTACGAAAATCCCATTAAGTATTAAACGACTATCGAACAACTTCAGATTATTGTAACCTATCTCTCTGCACAGAGGTATTTGAACGTTCACGAAGTAATTAGCTATGAACTGCGCATAGTCTTTATTACCCATTTCCTCTTCTAATATATCGAGGTACTTGGCATTGCCGTCTTCAACTTCTGCCTCGATTAACGTTTCAATGGAAGCCTCATCTAGGCCCAGGGAATTCAGCCGTTTTCTCCACTCGTCGGGCATGACGGGCATTTCTTTTTTGATTTTGTTAATATAAGCCTGTTCGATGACGATGGGTGGGATGTCCGGTTCGGGCATGTAGCGGTAGTCGTCGGCGTCTTCTTTGCTGCGCTGGCTGAAAGTCCTTTGCTTGGCGTCGTCCCAGCCGCGGGTTTCCTGGACGACTTTTTTGCCCTGTTCCAGCAGCTCGATTTGGCGTTTTACTTCGTACTCGACAGCCTTCTCAACAGAGCGGAAACTGTTCAGGTTCTTGGTTTCGGAACGAGTGCCGAGCGTATCAGTTTTGCTGATGCTGACGTTCACGTCGAAACGCATATTGCCGTAATACAGGTCGGCGTCAGATACCCCGGCATACTTCATACGCAGGTACAGTTCGCGTGCATAGGCCTTGGCTTCGGCGGCTGAATGCATGTCCGGTTCGGAAACGATTTCAAGCAGGGGCGTGCCGGCGCGGTTTAAATCGACCAGGCTGTAGTCGGCCCCGGCCGGATGCGTGTTTTTGCCGGCGTCTTCTTCCAGGTGCGCCCGGGTAATACCGACTTCCTTGGGCTGGCCGTCAACTTCGACCTTCACAGAACCCTTGGCAATAATCGGCTCGTCGTATTGGCTGATCTGGTAGCCCTTCGGCAGGTCCGGATAAAAGTAGTGTTTGCGGTCGAATTTGCTGAAGTGCTCCGGCTCGGCTCCCAGCGCGAAAGCGGCGCGGGTCGCCAGATGTATCACCTCTTTGTTTAGGAACTGGAGGGCTCCCGGCAATCCGAAACAGATATGGCTGACTAGCGTGTTCGGGGGCGCTTCGCGCGCGTCATTGCCGACGGCAGCGAACAGTTTGGTCTTGGTCTTGAGCTGGACGTGGCATTCGATGCCAATCGTAGTGCGGTATTTGGATCGGGTTTCGGCGGTGATCATGACGGCGGCAAAGCCCCCAAGTCGCGCAGCGCCTGACGGAAGCCCGCCAAGGCGTTCAGCACGTCTTTCTTCTTGAGTTTCCGGACGTCCACGTCTTCTTGCGCGAGACGGTTGCGCAGCTTATGCCCCAGCCAAACCATCTCGTTGGCGCTCAGGTCATGCTGGGCCGATACCAGGCGCTCTCCGGTATTTTTGCCCTTGTACCCCGCCCGCTTGAGGGCGTCGGCCAGCAAGTCGTCGGCCTGGCTGATAGCCAGCGGCCAGGTCTTGCGGCTGGCGCAGTTGCCCTGAAGTTCTTGCCAGCGCGCTACAAAACGCTTGGTCTTTAGCGAACGGCGGCGTCGGAACGGCAGCAGCTTCATACCAGCAGCTCCTCGGTTCGTTTGGCGAGCGACAGCAATGCCTGGTCCTGGCGCTGAGGTGCCATAAGCTGCAGACCCACGGGCAAGCCGGCCAGCTCACCGACAGGCAGACTTATAGCCGGGTTGCCTACCAGATTCGCCGCCACGGTCAATACGTCGCTCAAATACATTTGCAGCGGATCGCTGGCGTTGGCACCGATCTTGAAAGCCGTAGTCGGCGCGACCGGCCCGAGCAGAAAATCAACCTTGCCAAAGGCTTCGGTGAATTCATTGATCAATTTGGTCCGTACGGTTTGCGCCTGCTTGTAATACGCGTCGTAGTAGCCGCTGCTCAATACGTACGTGCCGATCATAATGCGCCGTTTGGCTTCCTTGCCGAACCCTTTGCCGCGCGAGCCTTTATAGCTCGACTCAAGATCTTTGGCATCAGGGTCGCTGTAGCCAAACCGCTGGCCGTCGTAGCGCGCCAGGTTGCTGCTCACCTCCGCCGGGCAAAGGATATAGTAGACAGCCAGCGCCATCGGCAGGGACGGCAGGCTCAGTTCGGTGATCTCGGCGCCGGCAGCTTCCAGCTTTTTGACGACTCCATTGATAACTTTGATGATTTCCGGATCCATGCCTTCGCCCATATGCTCGCGGATGACACCAACTTTCTTGCCTTTCATATCGCCCGACAGCTGGGTGTAGTCGGCTTGGCGCTCAATCATCGTGGCGTCCAACCCGTCCTGTCCGGCCATGACGTCCAGTACCAGCGCGGCATCCTCGACCGTACGAGCCAGCGGGCCGATAACGTCCAGGCTGCTGCCCATGGCTACAACGCCGCTTCGCGATACCAGGCCGTATGTTGGCTTATAGCCAACACAGCCGGAAAAACTGGCTGGCTGGCGGATAGAGCCGCCGGTATCGGTACCCAATGCGAACGGCGCGAGATCCAATACTACTGCGGCGGCGGAGCCGCCGGAGCTGCCTCCCGGAACCCGCGTGGTATCGTGCGGGTTGCGCGTGG
This sequence comes from uncultured Candidatus Saccharibacteria bacterium, assembly GCA_964384985.1. Classification (GTDB taxonomy): domain Bacteria; phylum Patescibacteriota; class Saccharimonadia; order Saccharimonadales; family UBA4665; genus CAYLML01. The sequence goes on from CAYLML010000002.1 coordinate 9,751, forward strand.
TGAAAAAGTCGCTGTTTTCAGTGCTGGCGCCATGGGCGAAGGCGTCCAGGTTGGCTTTGGCGACACAGATGGCGCCTTCGTCTTCAAGACGTTTAACGGCTGTTGCCTGGTATGGCGCTGTAAAACCGCGCAAGATGTTGCTGGCCGCAGTAGTTTCCGCGCCGAATACCAGGAAGTTATCTTTGGCTATAAACGGCACTCCGGCCAGCCGGCCAATTTTTTCGCCTTTGGCGACGCGGGCATCCACGGCCTTGGCCCGCTCACGGGCGCGGCCTTCCGTGGTAGCGATGATCGCCTTATACTCTTCTTGTTTATCGGCTATTAATTTGAGCGACTGTTCCACCAAATCAACTGCCAGCAGTTCGCCGGCCTGCACCTTCGCAGCCAAACCCGCTACCGGTAGCCACTGACTGGCCATTACCCGAGGATCCGCTTAGCTTTGATCTGGTTATCCTTCACTGCCGATACGTTTTTCAGTAAGTCGGCAGTTTTATAGCCATAATCTTGCGGCTCGTCTTCGCGCGTCACGCTGGTCAAGCCGGTCAATTGGTTGGTCGGCTTAAGCCCTTCGACGTCTACGGACGACAGCTGCTCGACATACTGCAGAATATCCGATAATTCGCCTCTAAATTCCTCGACTTCTTCGTCGCTGAGCTCCAGCCGTGCCAATTGAGCCAATTTTAAGACATCGTCCCGCGAAAGTTTACTCATAAGATTTTATAATTGTAGCAGGTTTAGCCCAGTTTGTTTACGTCCGACAGCAATTAATTTCGTCCAAAATATTAACTTTACAAAACATAAGCATAGGTCTATGCTCAGGGCAGTCAGGTTCTAAACAACGTCACTATGACAAACCTAGGACAGCTGAGAGCTGAAGCACCCGCATATGAAGATCCGGCATCCTCTGCTCCTATTCCTATCCGCGAAATAACCGGCGAAACAAAGATAGGCGGGGAAGATATCAGCCTCACCTACAGGGCTCCATCTAACCCCGCAGACACAACAGACCCTACACTCTTATTAATTATTCACGGCTGGGGCGGACCGGAGCTCGCCTATAGCGAACTCGGCGCGGAGGCGGCCAGACGAGGCAAACCCAGTCTCACTTACGGAGAAGGAAGAAGCTTAGGGCTGGTTGGAGACCTTAATCCCTTGAACCTGCTCAGAGTTGCTCAATTATCAAGCAAGGCCGCTTGGGCTGCTATGAGGTACGCGCGTGAGGAATTCGGTCACGATGAGTCAGACTTGTACGGACATTCATGGGGTGGTCAGACGGCTGTGAATGTCGCCCTACATAAACCCGAACATGTCAGAGGAGTCATACTTGATGGGTCGTGTGGACTGGATGAACATAGCCTGCCGACCATGATAGGCCGAACCGGACAGTTCGCAAGGGACGAACTACTGCCAGCCTTGGGCTCACTGGCACGGAAGCCCGGCCCGCGTGTCGGCGCTCAAGCCCTCCATTACGTTTGGCGCCATCCGGGTCGCACGTTAGCCGAAGGCTTAAATGCCGGTTCAACCAATCTTCATGCAAGAATTAGGCGCCTGGGCTCACGCGGCATATGGGTATCCGCCATCCAGTCCCCGAGCGATACGTACTTTAAGCTGGAAGAGGTCAGGCGCGATAGCCAGCATCTGTTCGGCGAACATTTTCATGTTCGGGATGACCCAGATTCTAATCACTTGGCACCTCAGCTTGACCCTGAAGGCACCGCCGACTTAATAATGAGCGCCTTGCTATTGCGCCTGAATGGCCGCGACTTGGAGCCTGCCACCGACACGTCTTTGTCGCTTATCGTCGATACGGAGTCGCTTGCGACTGCTGTTTAGCGCGCTAAATGAACGCCCTGGTAAATACTTGCTAGCTCATTGTGAGGCAGCAGCTCTACTAATACCAACCCTGGCGGTATGGCGTATCGGCCATCATCCTCAAGGCCCATCGCGACCCGGCCTTCATTCGATTCAGTGTATACGGCCACAGTGAAAGCATCCTCATCCCAATGGAATAGTCGTTTTTCCGGCTGTCCTGCTCTGACACCCACTTGTACGTTGCCGTCCTGTTCACGAAAAACGACTTCTTGAGTTTCCGGCCCGTAGCCTCCGGCAGCACCGATCATAGTCCTACTGGCACGCACAACAGCAGCCCGACCGCTATGTATGGGGTGCTCCGCGTGATCGGTAGCCCAAGGGAAGCTATCAGGGTCTACGTCAAGTAATGTTCCCCAATCCATACGCACGCTTGAACGTACACCGTCTAGGAGTGATTTGAGAAGAGACCGCTTTTCCCATCTAACGACAGGATTATCTAAGATCACTGCTTCAGGCTTTGCTGCTTCGCGCGACATATTGCAATCATTCTACAACTTCTTTTTAATGTCGTCAATTATATCGCGGAGTTCAGCGGCGGTTTCGAATTGTAAATTGGCGGCGGCCAGGTCCATTTGTGAAGTTAAGTCTTTAATAAGCGAGCCGTATTCGTCCTTTGGAATCTTGTTGAGGTTCAGCTTGGCGCGCTTGGCCTCGTCCGGCATATCAGGGCGCATGCCCTTTTCAACCGCGCGCTTAATACCAGTAGGGGTAATGCCGTGCTCTTTGTTATACGCTTCCTGGATCTTGCGGCGGCGGGTGGTTTCATCAATGGTACGCTGCATACTGTTGGTGACATGGTCGGCGTACATAATGACATGCCCGTTTTCGTGCCGCGCGGCGCGGCCGACCGTCTGGATGAGCGCCTGTTCACTGCGCAGGAAACCTTCTTTGTCGGCGTCCAATATAGCTACCAGCGAGACTTCGGGAAGATCGAGGCCTTCGCGCAACAGGTTGATGCCAACCAGTACATCGTATGTACCGAGCCGCAGGTCGCGCAAGATGTCGCTGCGGTCCAGCGTGTCTATGTCGCTGTGCAGGTAGGCCACTTTAATGTTGATCTCCTTGAGGTACTCCGCGAGATCTTCGCTCATGCGCTTTGTCAGGGTCGTTACCAAAACCCGCTGATGCTTGTCGGTGGCAGCACGGATTTCGGCGATTAGGTCGTCTATTTGGCCGTCGATTGGCCGGACTTCGATCGGCGGGTCGAGCAGACCCGTCGGACGTATGACCTGCTGGGCAGGCTTGGGGCTGCGGCTTAGTTCATATTCGGCCGGTGTAGCACTGACGTACACCGTCTGATTAACATGCCTTTCAAATTCCGTGAAAGTCAGCGGCCGGTTGTCCAGAGCGCTCGGCAGCCGGAAACCATGCTCCACCAGCACTTCCTTGCGGGCCCGGTCGCCGTTGTACATGCCGCGAACCTGCGGTATGGTCATGTGCGATTCATCAATGAACATCAGATAGTCATCAGGGAAATAATCCAGCAGAGTAGCCGGCTGTTCGCCCGGCTCGCGGTTGGTGAGGTACCGGCTATAGTTCTCAATACCTTTCACGAAGCCGGTTTCCTGCAGCATTTCCAGGTCAAAGCGGGTACGCTGTTCCAGGCGCTGGGCTTCCAGCAGCTTGCCCTCTTTTTTGAACCGGGCCAAGCGCCCCGCCAGCTCCTTTTCAATGTGGCCAAGCGCGACCTTCAGTTTTTCCTGAGGAGTCACGTAGTGGGAACCCGGGAAAATCTTATAGTCATCCAAGTGGGTTAAAATCTCCCCCGTTAGTGGGTCGATTTTGGTAATTTTTTCGATTTCGTCGCCGAAGAACTCGATACGGTAGGCCAGCTCTTCACCCGCCGGAAAAACATCGACGACGTCGCCGCGGACCCGGAAGGTACTGCGATGGAAGTCAATGTCGTTTCGCTGGTACTGGATGTCGGTCAGCTGGCGCAAGAGTTTGTCGCGGACGCGCCGCTCACCGACTTTAAGGTCGATGGATAGGCCATTATAGTCTTCGACCGAGCCTATGCCGTAAATGCAGCTGACACTGGCGACGATAATGACGTCTTTGCGGCTCAGCAGGGCGTCGGTAGCCGCGTGACGCAGCCGGTCGATTTCCTCGTTGATCTGACTGTCCTTTTCTATATAAGTGTCGCTGCGCGGAATATATGCTTCGGGCTGGTAATAATCAAAGTAGCTTACAAAATAGTGGACGGCATTGTCGGGAAAGAAGTTTCTGAACTCGCTATAGAGCTGGGCTGCCAGGGTTTTATTGTGGCTTAAGACCAGCGTGGGCCTTTGCCGGTCCTGTATGACATTGGCCATTGTAAACGTTTTGCCCGATCCGGTCACACCTAGCAGTGTTTGTTCGCGCAGATCTTCCCGCAAGCCGGTTGATAGCTGTTTAATAGCCGCCGGCTGGTCGCCGGTCGGTTTGTAGTCACTTTTCAGCGTAAACTTGCTCATCATTATATTGTAGCAAGTTACACACCCGGCTCGCAGTGAACCACTTAGGCTATTGTGCTACTTCTAAATGCGCCACGATCTGCTTGACCTGGGCCTCGGCGACTGTTTGAAGGTTTTTGGTTTTGGAAACGTCGCCGCAAGGGGCCTGCGGCTGGGTATACCAGTAGTAATAGTCGCCGGCTTTTTTAAAGGGTTTAAAGCTATTATCCTTGCCAGTGAGCTGCTGCTGGACGGTCTGGCCGGACGGCGTACCATCTTCTAGATAGAACGGATCGGTGGGTGCGGCGCGGGAAATAATGCCCGCCGGAGCCGCGCTGGCACTGCAAGCCGGATCGGCATCGATGAGTTCCTGTGTCGTGAAAGCCGCCGAAACGGGCGTGCCGTTTGTTATCTGGTACTGGATCAGGGCCGCGCTTTCCGGCGGAGCCGGAAAATCAGAGGTCACATGCCATTCCGGAATAATATAGGACTCCGTCTTGGCCGTGCCGGTTTGCGCGTGAGAATCTCCGGTCTCTCCCCCGCCGCGGCCGTCCGTCCCACCGGATGAGGTCTTTAAGGTATCGTCCGATTTTTTATTAGCGTGGTAGACATAGTAGCCGGTGCCGCCGATGATAGCGGCGATAACGATCAGTAATATCGTTTCAAGAGCCGTAAAGCCGTTTTGGTTCAGAATTTTACGATGATGCATACGGAGTTGCTAATTACTACCGCATTGCTGGCCGTCAACGGCCCATTTCTTGTCGGCGTACTGCATGGTCAGCTGTATACCGGTCGGGTAGTCGCCGGACTGCTTGCCTTTAACCGTTGGCAGCAGCGTGACGGTCGCCGTGTCGCCATTGAGTACGGACTTATTCACGAGAAAACCTTCAAACGTGTATTTAGCCGTGCAGAAAATACCGGCGCCGCTCCAGGCGGTTCCGCCATCAACGGAAGTTTTGAAGCTCTTAGTAAATTCGTTGGCGGCAGCAGGGCTATCGATATATGTAACGTCCCAGTTGGAATGCGCCGCGGCGTTTTTGTTGTATTCCTTCAACAGATTGATATATACCTTTTTGGCCTGCGCGCCGGCTGCAACGGCCGATTTGCTGGTGGTAGTGACGACCGTAGCGCTTTCAGCGGCCTGATGGGACGCGTTCTGGGTATCAGTAGTGTTTTTGTTTGCCCGATAGACGTAGTAGCCGGTGCCGGCAAGGATCGCGATAACGACAATTACGAGGATGGCCTCCATAGCCGCGAAGCCTTTTTGGTTGAGGGTTTTATGTGACATTGATAGGTGCATTCCGCTTATGGTTCTTATTGGTAAAGATTATGGTACTTGGCGTTTTTGGTGTCAAGGTGTTTGGTTAAGTCGGCGATCAAGTCCGAGGCTGAATCGTTAAAAACGACCGCGGAGTCGCCCGGCAGCGGTTCGGACAAGGCCATGAGTGTGTGTACCTCGTCGCTGATACCGCCTGCGCCCTGCAAAAAACCTATAGGGACGCCGGCTTCCATGGCAATCGTAAATTCATGCAGCGTGCCGAGCCGCCCGCCCACGCTGACTACAGCGTCACTCGAAGTAATCAGCAGTAAATCACGGCCAACATAATGGAGGCCGGTGTACAAGATAGCGTCATAAGCCTTAATGGGAAGCCGGTATTTCATGATGTGCTCGGCCTTGGAAGCAGCCGGACTTATACCCAGGCTCATATGGCCGCCGGCCTTTTTGTAGGCTTCGGCGGCATAGTTGGGCAAGCCTACGGTTGCGCCTGAAAGCAGGCTGTGCCCGGCTTTCGCGATGGCAACCCCCAGTTCGGCCGCCAGCTGCCTGCCTTCTTCGACACTAGCACCCCTGGCCGCTCCGGAAACGCAAATTTGATACATGCCCACCCCCTCCTGCTACGCCGGTATTGTTTCTTGAGCCAAAGCCGGCTGCAAAGATGACAAGACGGTTTGTTCTATCATGTCGGGGTCAAGATAGCGCAATAGCAGCTCATGCCATAATGACTGCTGAAAGAAATGCGTTATCCGCTGCTCAAAGGGCAGCTTGTTGCAGCAGGCGAGCGCTACGTCTACGACATTCAGCGAAACGGGACGGCTGTTATGCAGCACGCCAAGGTGGGAGCTGTCTTTCCAGAAATCAAAAGCCGGATCGATAGCGCTCAGCGCATGTTCAATAGGCTGCCAGGCCATATCTTCCAGACGGATATGCGGCTCGAAAACTTCCTCCCTGAAACGATCCGCCTGACGGGCATAGTAGCGTTGGATAAGCTGCCACGATACGGGCTGGTCGAGCGGGCTGAGCCGGATATGCGGCTCTTCGCCGGCTACTGATTGAACTAGCGCCCCGAAATCCGGCCGGACCTGGCACAGCTTCAGGAACGTGCCGGCAGCCCGGATATCATTGAGTTCATGCAGAGCCAGGCTCAGGCCGGCGGTTACGGCACCCGCCGGCACTTCTGCGGGCAGAGGCAGGAGCACCAGCGTGCCAGCCTCTTTAAACGACAATATATTGTGCTGTTTCTGGCTGACAGTGCTGCGAGCCAGATCGTGCCAGCGCCGGGAATCCGGGCTAACAATAGTAATGGCGCGGTTTTCAAAGTCTATCGGCTGCAGCCGCTTGTACTGTTCCAGCAAGCGATGTTGCCAAGCGCCGCCTTCACTTAGCCAGGCTGCCGCCAGCACCAATACGGGCGGTTCATGCTTCAAAAATGAGTCCATTGAGCGGTAGCCGAGCTGCTTCATAGCCTTTTTAGGCGGCAACTTCTTTAAGATGATCCGGAGACTGCTGTTTTTCAGCGCGAAAGACTGACGCGGACCGGGCAGCTGCTTGAGCGCGTGGACCATGCCGGACACGACTTCCGCCTCCGCCGACACGTGCGTGGCAGCCAGTGTGCGCAGATGTTTTGTAAGCCGCGCGTCGTCAGTTTTCATGCGTTCCTGTAAGAAGTGATAGAGCTCTTCGGGTGTCGTGTCGTAGGGATCAAGCCCAAGCGCGCGCAGCTTCTCCCTTGTTGCCTGCTGCAGCTGTGCCGAAAAGCGAATATCGTCATTTGGGTTGCCATGGGCCGCTTCCAAACGGCGCAAACCCATACGAAAGGAGGGCTCGCTCGCCCGCAGCGACTCCGACAGAAAACGGGTCACTTACCTTCCCCCTGACATGTGTTTATATTGCCGCAGCATGTGCAAAATCCTACCTTCAGATTACCATAAGCAACGTCACTAAAAAAGGCCTGTCCAGGCACCGGGCTTATTGCATCCGCTTCGGATGATAGCCCCCGGGAGCATTGTGCAGAAAATGTTCAAGCTCTTTTTCGTTCAGCAAGCCCGCCTGGGCACCGACTTTTTGGACCACGCTCATGGAGTTGATAGGCGCCCATTGCAGCGCCTCTTCTATAGTTTTGCCTTTGATGATAGCCGCGACAAACGTGGAAGCGAAGGAATCGCCGGCTCCGGTACGGTCAATGGGTGGCGCAGGGTCGGGGTATAGCGGCATACTGAAGCGGTTTTCGCCGTCTGACGCGTAGGCCCCGTCCGGCCC
>CAYLML010000003.1:0-17546 GCA_964384985.1 uncultured Candidatus Saccharibacteria bacterium
TAGGTTTTATTGGTTATCAAAATTCCATGCTTCGTAGCCACGACCGCGATATTGTCCAGGCCGATGACCGCTATCGGTAAATCCTGCTCGTTGCGTATGTAGCTGTTGGTCACCTGCTCTAATTCCACGCTGTCGCCGCTCGTGTAGTTGCCCGCTCTATCCTGGTCGCTTACGCCGTACAGGTCGTGAAAGGAGCCGATATCCAGCCAGTCGAAGCTTGCCGGTACCACCAACCCGTCTTCAACGTGTTCCGACAGCGCCTTGTCGATGGCTTCCGATTTGAAATTGAGATACGTTTGCGCGGGATTGTCGCTCCGTTGAAGCAGCTCATAATCATTCCACAGTTCCGGCGCGTTCTTTTGGATTTCGCGTTCCAGAGCCGATGATGTCGCTACCAAATAGCCGGTATTCCAAAGATAATTGCCGCTTCGGAAGTAATGCGTCGCAGTTTCCTTGTCCGGCTTTTCGACAAACTGTTTTAGTTCGAACGCGTTCTTAAAACCGTTCTGCAGGCGGTCTCCTTTTTCCATGTAGCCCAGTCCTGTAGTGGCATAAGTCGGCTCCACGCCGACGAAGACCATCTTGCCGGTTTTTTCCGCCAGTTCCCCCGCCTGTACCGCGGTAGTGACGAAACCGCCCTGATCACGGATAACGTGATCCGACCACAGGAAGAAAATCGCCTGGTCATCAAATCCGCGTTTTTTGATAGTGTCAAGCGCCAGCAAAAAGCAGGAGGCCGTGCCTCGCCGGGCTGGTTCTACGAGGATATTTTCCTTGGGAATATCAGATAGCTGCTCGGTCACGTGATGGGCGTGCGACGCTTCGGAAACGACGAATATTCGGCCGGCATCAGTAAGTTTGCGTGTTCTTTCGAGCGTATTCTGCAGTAAGCTGCGATCATTAGTCAGGCGCAGGAGGTGTTTGGGAAAATCCTGGGTGGAAAGCGGCCATAGCCGGGTTCCCGACCCTCCCGCTATAATTACGATGATCATTCATATAATAATACAGCAAAAGCTAGAGTAAGTGGTACCGGCTGCGCTACAATTTAATGAGTATTTAATCAGGAGCCAGGATGTCAGATATCGAAAATATTTTCAAAGCCTATGACATACGCGGCAAGGTCGGCAGCGAACTGACGCCCCGGGTTGTCCAAAAAATCGGCCGGGCCTTCGCCGACTGGCTGCCAAATGAGGGAGCCGTGGCAGTTGGTCGCGACATGCGGCCAGATTCCAAGGAACTGGCCGACGCTATCATCGAAGGACTCTCCGTCCAGGGCCGCGACGTCGTCGATATCGGTGAGGTCACCAGCGACATGATTTACTTCGCTACCGGCAAGCTCGGACTGGCCGGAGGGGTGATGGTCACCGCCAGCCACAATCCCGGCGCGTATAACGGTATCAAGTTCTGCCGCGAGGAAGCTAAGCCGGTCGGCGAGGAGACCGGATTGTTCGAAATCCGCGATAAAGTCATCGCCGACTCGTTCAAAAGTCCCGGCAAGCTGGGCGAGGTCACCCAAAAGGACGTCGTAGAGGACTGGATCGCTCATGTCTTGTCCTTCATCGATCCCGCTAAACTGAAACCGCTGCATATCGCCGTGGATGCCGGCAATGGCATGGCCGGCAAGATCTTCCCCGAATTGGAGCCGTACGTACCGTTCGAAGTGGAAGAATTGTATTTCGACCTTGACGGCACGTTTCCCAACCATATCGCCAATCCCCTAGTCCCCGAAAACCTCAAAGACGTGCAGGCCGCGATCAAACGGCACGACTGCGACGCCGGAGTAGCGTTTGACGGTGACGGTGACCGGGCGGTCCTGCTGGACGAAATGGGCGAACCCGTTTCCGGAACCGTACTGACGGCCCTGCTGGCCGAATATTTCCTCAAGCTGCATCCCGGAGCCACTATCCTGCACAACGCCATCTGCGGGCGGGCGGCGGTGGAAGCCATCAAAAAAGCCGGCGGCAAACCGGTGCGCACCCGCGTCGGGCATTCGTTCATCAAGGGTGAAATGCGCAAAAACAATGCCGTTTTTGGCGGTGAACATAGCGGACACTACTACTTCAAGGACAATTACATGGCCGACAGCGGCCTGATCGCGGCCGTCATCGGCTTGTACATTTTAAGCTTGAGTGGCAAAAAATTGTCCGAACTGGCCGCGCCGTATCGCAAAGCTTATGTCCAAATTCCCGAGACCAACTTTGAAGTAGCGGACAAGAAAGGCATGCTGAAAAAAATCGCCGGCACGTTTCCCGACGATGAGAGCGACATGCTCGACGGACTGACCGTGAATTTCGCGGACTCCTGGTTCAATGTCCGACCTAGTAATACCGAACCGCTGCTACGGCTGAACGCCGAAGCCAAGACCAAGCAAGAGCTCGACCGGCTCGTCGCCAAAGTCACCGCTCTCATAACTTCTTAAAACTGCTATACTGGAGGGTATATGAAAATCGTTGTCACTGGCGGCGCAGGCTTCATCGGTTCGAACTTTGTGCACCATCTCCGCAAAAACTATCCCGATTACCAGATCATCGTTATCGATAAGCTTAATCAGCAAGGCAATATTGAGAATCTGAACTCCGTTAAAAACGACATTGAGTTCCACAAATTCGACCTGATCGAAGAAGACAAGCTGAAGCCGATTTTTGACCAGGGCATAGATTACGTGGCCCACTTCGCGGCCGAAACCAATGTTGACCGCTCTATTGAGGATCCTGACAGTTTCGTGAACAGCAATGTGCTGGCAACCAATATCTTGCTCAGACTCAGTCGCGACCACGGTGTCAAACGTTTCCACCACGTTTCTACCGATGAGGTATTTGGCAGCCTGGAACTTGATACTGACACGTCGTTCAACGAGAACACCCCCTATGATCCGCGCAGTCCCTACTCGGCGACTAAAGCCGGGAGCGACCATTTGGTACGATCGTATTTCTATACCTACGGACTGGACGTCACCATTAGCAACTGCTCCAACAACTACGGTCCCTACCAGGTGCCGGAAAACATCGTGCCGGTATTTGCGCTCATGGCCATGCAGGATAAGCCGCTGACGATTTACGGCGACGGCAAAAGCGTACGGGACTACCTGTTCGTCCTGGACCACTGCCGCGCGATCGACCTGATCCTGCATAAGGGCAAGGCCGGCGAAACCTACTGTGTAGGCGGCGGCCAGGAACAAAACGGTATTCAAATCGCCGACGCCGTACTGTCTATTCTTGGCAAACCGCAAGATTTAAAGCAATTCGTGAATGACCGGCCGGGCCACGATCGGCGCTATGCCATCGATTCTTCCAAGCTCAAAAAAGAACTTGGCTGGGAGCCAAGCGTGACCTTCGAAGAGGGCTTGCGGCAGACCATTGAGTGGTATCAAGCCAACGAGGCCTGGTGGAAGCCGTACATGAATAAATTCTACGTACCAAAATTCATGAAGGAAGAGAAAGCCTGATGGCGGGCGACCTGGCTGTCCGCGAGACTGATATTCCCGGCCTGTTCGTGGTCGATCTGGTGCTGCTTGGCGACAGCCGAGGCTGGTTTAAAGAAAACTACCAGAAAGCCAAGATGGAAGCGCTCGGCTTGCCTGCCTTTGAAATCGTCCAGAATAATTTTTCATATAACACCGAGGCTGGCGTTACCCGAGGGCTGCACGCCGAACCGTGGGAAAAGTTTATTTCCCTGGCCAACGGCAAAGTTTTCGGGGCCTGGGTGGACGTACGGAAAGGCGCCGGTTTCGGCAAAGTTTTTACCATGGAAATTACGCCGGACAAAGCCGTCTTCGTTCCGCGCGGGGTGGCGAACGGCTACCAGACTATGGAACCGAACGTTACCTATACGTATCTGGTAAATGCCCATTGGTCACCGGACGCTCAGTACGCCGCGGTGAATATGTTCGATCCGGAGCTGAATATTGATTGGCCGATATCGCAGGCAGACGCCATTATTTCGGAAAAGGATACGAAAAACCGGCTGCTCCAGGACGTGGCGCCGATGGAATTCCCCGCATGAACGATTCCGAAATTTTCATAGTCGGAGCCAACGGGCAATTGGGCCGGGCTCTGCAAGCAAAGTATTCTAACGCGCGAAGCGCTGATGTCAAAGAATTGGATATTACGGATCGCGCGTCGGTAGCGGATTATGACTGGTCAAGCGTCAAGGTTATCATTAACGCCGCAGCCTACACGAACGTGGACGGCGCCGAGACCTCGGAAGGACGGGTAGCCGCCTGGAACGTCAACGCCACGGCCGTCAGCTATCTGGTGCAAGCCGCGGCCGAACACGATATCACCATCGTCCATGTCTCAAGCGATTACGTATTTGACGGCACGCGGGAACCGCACACCGAAGACGAGCCGTTCTCGCCGCTTGGCGTGTACGCCCAGAGCAAGGCGGCCGGCGATATCGCCGTAAGCCTGGCACCCAAGCATTACTTATTGCGCAGCAGCTGGGTCGTGGGCGACGGACCGAACTTCGTCCGAACCATGCTTGGGCTTGGAGCGAAAGGTATCGCCCCGTCGGTTGTCGCCGACCAGGTCGGGCGGCTGACATTTACCGGCGAACTGGTTAAAATTATCGATCACCTGCTCAGCAACGGAGCCCCATATGGCACGTACAACGCCAGCAATGGCGGCGAACCTGCCAGCTGGGCAGACATTACCCGGGCGATCTTCCAGGATGCCGGCTATGACCTTGCCGTCACCGACACGACCACCGCCGAATACTATAAAGGCAAATCGGGCATCGCTCCCCGTCCGCTCAAAAGCACCCTGTCGCTTGATAAACTGCAGGCTACCGGCTTCAAGCCTACCGATTGGCGGGAAGACCTGGCAAACTATATAGCAAAGGAGAAGCAATCATGAAAGGCATTATTCTAGCCGGCGGTTCCGGAACCCGGCTGTATCCGATTACCATGGCCATCAGCAAACAGCTGATACCCATTTACGATAAGCCGATGATTTACTACCCGCTCAGCACGCTTATAAGCGCCGGCATCCGCGACATTCTAATTATTTCCACGCCGCATGACCTGCCCCGCTTCGAACAGCTGCTCGGCAGCGGCGAACAGATCGGCTGCGACTTCACGTATAAGATCCAGGACAAGCCGCGCGGGCTGGCCGACGCCTTCATCGTCGGCGAAGACTTTATCGGCCGGGACAAAGTCGCCATGATTCTGGGCGACAACCTGTTTTATGGCGCCGGGCTCGAGAACAATCTTCGGTCGCTGACGGATATTGACGGCGCCGTGGGCTTCGCGGCTCAGGTCAAGGACCCCGAACGTTACGGCGTTTATGAATTCGACCAGGACATGAAGGTGCTTTCCATCGAGGAAAAACCGGAACATCCCAAATCCAACTATGCCAACTCGGGCCTGTATTTCTGCGACAATGAAGTCGTGGAAATCGCTAAGAACGTCAAGCCGAGCGACCGCGGCGAAATTGAAATCACTTCCGTATTGGACGCTTACCTAAAGAAGGGTAAGCTGCGCGTGTCGCTCTTTGAACGCGGCACGGCCTGGCTGGACACCGGTACCTTCAACTCCATGAATGACGCTTCCGAGTATATCCGTGTCATGGAAAAGCGCACCGGTATTAAGATCGGCTGTATCGAAGAAGCCGCTTACCAGCAGGGTTTTATCAACAAAGAGCAGCTGCATAAAATCGCCGAACCGCTGAAAAAATCGGGTTACGGCGAATATCTGACAAGCCTGCTTTAAGGCCATAAGCAAGTTAAACTTTTGCAATTAGTTTATAATTAACGGATATGCACAGAGTTTGTTTTATTTTGCCTGCTTACAACGAAGGTCCGGCCATCAAGGGCGTTATCAGCGGCTTGCAGGAGGCTCTGAGAAGCTTCGAGTTTGAATACCGCATAGTCGTGGTGGATGATGGCTCAAAAGATGATACCGGCTCTAAGGCCAGCGTCAGAGGAGTCCACCTTATAAGCCACATCCTGAATGTCGGCAGCGGCGGCGCCACGGCAACCGGCTTAAGCTACGCCCAGCAGAATGACTTCACGATCGCAGTGACTATGGACGCGGATGGCCAGCATAATCCGGCCGATGTCATCAAGGGTGTCAAATTGATGGTTGAGGGTGATGTCGACCTCTTAATCGGCAGCAGGCTTATAGACGCCAGCGGCATGTCAAAAGTGAAAATACTCGGCAACCGCGGACTCAGCTTCATAACGTACCTGACATTCGGCGTTAACGTCACCGATTCGCAATCGGGGTTGCGGGTTTTCTCAAAACAGGCCTTGGACCGTCTGAAATGGAAAACCAGCGGCTACGAATTCTGTTCGGAAATGTTGTGGCGGGCAAAGCAGCAGGGTCTCAGGGTCAAAGAGTACCCGATTCAGGCCGTCTATACCGACTACTCGCTTTCCAAAGGCCAGAATAACTGGAATGGCGTGAACATCATAAAGTCGCTCGTACAGCGCCGGTTCATGGAGATATTCGGTGAGTAGATACCTGATCCTTATAATCCTTAACACGCCGCTGATAATCGTGGCCATGATCAATACGTTGGTCGGCTACAAGCTCAAGCACATGACAAAGCGCCGGTTCATGTTCGGCATAGCTTTCTGGGTCATCCTGCTCGCCGCCTTGATATGCGTGAAACCGGTCTACAGCTTCTTATTCTCGAATAACCTGACGCAGACGGAGCCTTTAAGCCTGTTCGACGTCATGCAGATTACCGGCATAATCTTTACCCTCTTTATCGCTAATAAGGCTTACGGAAAGGCAGACTTGCTGGAACGCCGGCTGCAGGACTTGCACCAGGAATTATCGATTCGCCTGTCCGATAGTGAAAAAAAATAGTCCGGGATTGATCGGGATCGGTTAGCGCCAGTAGCTCAGAACGATCCTGGTAACGATATCGCTGACGTTTTCAGTCAGATAGTCTTCGGGAGCGGTCCAGTTATTTTCACTGGTAGTAACCGTGTTAACCCCCCTAAGAATAGCTTCGGGCTCACAGCCGGAAATGAAATTGCTGCCGGCTTCCAGGGTTTCGGGACGCTCAGTGACATCGCGCAGCGTAACGGTCGGTACGCCAAACAAAGAACACTCTTCCTGCGCGGTACCGCTGTCGCTTAGAACGCAGTAGGCGTTCTTTTGTAAATTGTTAAACTCAAATAGCCCGAGCGGTTCTACGATATTAATACCGTCTCTGACTTTCAGCTTGGGGTGCTCGCGCAAACGTTTACGGGTACGGGGGTGTACGCTCCAAATCATTGGTAATTTGTAGTGTTCATGGATTTCATTGAAAGCCTGTACGAATTTGGCAAGCCTTTCTTCGGGATCGACGTTTTCCGCCCTGTGCAGTGTCATTAAGAAAAACTCCCGCTTCTTTACCCCTAGTCTCTCCATGATGTCGCTGCTGTCTATTTGGGCGGCGAAGTGATCGAGGACTTCCTTGATCGGATTGCCCGTCACGTATATACGGTTGCCGGCTATCCCTTCTTTGATCAGGTTAGCGCGGCTGCGTTCGGAATAAGGCAGTAATATATCGCTTTGGCTGTCAATGATACGGCGGTTGTTTTCTTCAGGAACACGGTCATCGTAACAGCGGTTGCCGGCTTCCATATGAAAGACCCTGACCCCCAGGCGCTTGGCCATAATAGCCCCGAGACTGCTATTGGTGTCGCCTAGTACCAGAAAAGCATCCGGCGCTTCCTTGGCAATAATCGTCTCCAGTTTTGTCAGGATAGTGCCAGCCTGCTCGCCGAACGTGCCTTTGGCTTCCAGGTAATAGTCCGCTTTGCGAATGCCGAGCTGCTCTATGAAAATATCGTTCAGGTTAGGGTCATAGTTCTGACCGGTGTGAACCAGCACCTGGTCGCACAATGTATCCAGCTTATCGACTATTAGGCAGAGTCTTATAAGTTCCGGACGGGTACCCAGAATAGTCATTACTTTCATGGCGTATCAGCCCCTTCCGGAAAGCCGTATCGCGCGATTTCCGCGACCATTAATTCTATAGTCGGAGGTGTTTCATAACCGGCCGCGCGCCAGATATCCTTATTTAATTTCTCGTCGCCGGTCATCAGCGTACGATCGATGATTTTCGGTGCTTTTACCGAATTGATCGTAATGTCTTGGCGGTTGAACTCCTTGGAGAAGCTTTTCAGCAGGTCGGCTTTATTGATCATGTTGCCAGGGATGACATGCTGAAGATGCGGAACGGCAATGTTGCGCTTGATTATTCCCTGGCAGATACGGGCGAAATGCAGCGTCGTGACGCCGTTCCACTGATGGTTGGTAAAGCCGTTGACTTCGGCGTTCCTGGGTTGTCCCAGGAACCAGTCCATAAGCGACACATGGGCGCTCAATTCGGGCCCGATTATGGAGCACCGGACGTGGCATACGTTATCCATATATACCTCGCCAAGGCTTTTCGTCTTGCCGTAGACATCGAGCGCGTCATGCAAATCGGCTTCCACATACCGCCCTTTTGCGCCTGAATAGACACAGTCGGTAGCGATCTGAATGACTTTGGCATCTATGCGTTTGGCGGCCTTGGCTAAAAGGTGCGGGAAGAACGCGTTGACCTGTATGGCCCGCTCGACTTCTTCCGCGTTGTCGTCGTGGATATAAGGCTTGATGATGCCAATAGCGTTAACGACCCACTCCGCGCCTTTTATCGTCCCGGCTATAGTTTCCAGGTCCGCAGTTTGGGCATCAAGCTCGCGGAAATCCACATCAGGGTATCTTTTCTTAAGTTCCGCCAGGCTTTCGGGCCTGCGGGCGGTAGCGATCACGTCAAACTCGCCGCTCTTAACGAAGGAGTCCAGAGTGATGGCGCCGAGCATGCCGGTTGATCCCAGAATGGCTACTTTCGGTTTACCCATAGACCCGGCTCCTATCTTTCCTCAACCGACCAGATGTCCCAATGGCGGGCATCGTATCGGAAATCATCATCGAGCGATTCTTCCAGGGTAGAGGTAGAGAAGAACATTATCTGGGTATCCCCGGTAAGCGACATGAATCCGTTGGCATGCCCGGCCGGTATATACAATACGCTTGGTTTCTTTTCGGAGAGCACGAACCGCCGGACTTCCGTGTCTTTAGAGGGTTTATCCCAATCGTCAACCGCTACCGCGCCGACTACGGCCGCCCCTTTCACGACCAGGACATACTTGGCTTCTTTTTTGTGGGCGTGCCATGCCCTGACAAAGCCCGCCGAGTGGTTGGACACCATGTAAAACCTTTTGACGTCTTTAAAGTCGAAATCATTGACGAACGTGACCTGTCCCCGGTCATCAACCGCCAGACCGCCGTTAAGCAACGTGGGTGTGCGGGCCGCCATTATTGGGCCTCGGAGTAATGATGGGTATTGAACATGGTCAGGAAATTCTGGTTGGAATAGCGCGGATTATTAACGTCTTTGATTCTGTGCTCTTCGATCAGTTTTTGGACTTCTTTGATGCCATCTTCGGCCGTGTACTTAGGATCGAAGCCGAAGGTCTTACGGGCTTTGTCGCTATTGGCCTTGTAATTGCGGGCATCCTGGAACTTTATGTCTACGATCTCCATCTTGACCGTCGGTATATATTTTTTAACTTCCCGGGCCAGGTCAATAATCTTGACGTTCTTACAGTGCAGGTTATAGATACCGGTATGGCTGGTTTCGATATTGTCGGCTACGGCCTGGGCGGCGTCGCGCACATGCAGCAATGGCCGCCACTGGTCACCGCCGAATACTTTGAACTGGCCGTCAACGATAGCGCGGGTCGTGAGCGTGTTAAGTACGAGATCGAGACGGATCCGCGCATAGCTGTCGCCCAGGCCAAATATGGTGCCCAGGCGGAAAATGATGGCATTCTTGTCTTTCAGGTAATCCTCGGCTGCCAGCTTGGTGACAGCGTAGACCGATAGGGGGTTGGTGGGTGCCTTCTCGTCAAGTATGGCATCGTGCTCGCCATAGACGGAGCAAGTCGACATAAAAATGATGCGGCCGTCGTAATTTTCCGAGAGCCATTTGACCATATCCTGGTTCAGCTCGGTGGAAATCTCAGGATTGATTGCGCAGGCGCCGTCGCCTACGAGAGCGGCGAACCAGACTACCGCGTCAGCCCACTTAAGATGCTGCTTCAAAAGCTTCTTGTCGCGTATATCCCCATAGATGAAAGGTACGTCTTTCAAATATGATTCTTCGAATAAAAGCGCGTCGTATACGCGGACGTCGTGGTTGGTCTTAGCCAGGATGTCTGTCAGCGCACCGCCGATGTAACCCGCACCACCCACGATAAGTACTTTCAAAAAACACTCCTTCTTCAGTTCTTACAATTATCGCATAGGTGCGTTTGGCTTATCAAGCCAGTATATGGTTAGCTTTATTAAGATATGACGAAGCAAAAGGAAATCTTGGTAGTCTGTCAGCATTTCTGGCCCGAGTCTTTCCGGATAAACGACGTGTGCGATTTTCTCGTTAAGCAGGACTGCGACATCGAAGTGCTTTGCGGCATACCGAACTACCCTAAGGGCAGGTTTTTCGATGGTTATTCCTGGTTTAAAAGACGCCGGGAAACCCACGACGGCATAAGGATCAGGCGGGCTTTCGAGGTCCAACGGGGCAATAACAGCAATTTCCGGATCTTTATAAACTACGTATCTTTCCCGCTCTCCAGCCTTTTTCATATACCCCGGCTTCTGACCAAAAAATACGATAAGATTTTTCTCTATCAATTGTCCCCAGTCATGATGTCAGTGGCCGGTATCATAGTTGGTAAGATCAAACGGGTCGAAACGACGATGTACGTCCTCGACCTATGGCCGGAGAACCTGTTCTCGGTCTTAGATGTCAAAAGCCCTATTCTCAGGAAAATCGCTACCAAGGTGTCCCATTGGCACTACAGAAACGTCGACAAGTTAGTCGTCTTGTCGGAAAGGATGAAAGAACAGTTGATGGAAGTAACGAAAATCCCGTCCGATAAGATTATCGTTTTGCCGCAAGCGTGCGAAAAGATATATGAGACGGACGTTCACGACAAGGTACTGGCAGACCGGTTCGGGAGCGGCTTCAACATAGTGTTCACGGGGAATATAAGTCCCGCTCAATCGTTCGATACCATAATCGCGGCCGCTAAAAGACTGAAGGAAGAGGCCGTCAAAGATATAAATTGGATTATCGTCGGCGACGGCATGTCCCGGAAGTGGCTGGAAGAGGAAGTCAGCAAAGCCGGCCTGGCGGATAGTTTTCATTTTGAAGGCTTCCGACCGATCACGGATATTCCAAAATATACCGGTATCGCCGACGTGCTGATCGGCTGTCTCGTGAAAAGCGACCTGCTGGAAGCTACTATACCAGCTAAAGTCATGTCCTATTTCGCATCAGGCAAACCGATGGTACTAGCCATGGACGGCGAAGTCCAGGATCTGGTCAACAACGTTATAAAATGCGGTTTCGCGGGACCGACCGAAGACTCCGGGACGCTCGCCCGGAATATCAGGAAAATCTACGACATGCCCGAGAAAGAACGGAAACGATTGGGTGCCCGGGGCCGAGCGTACCACTTCAAACATTTCGAAAGGAACATCATCCTCGGCAAGCTGTACGGGTTCATCTTTGACTGAATTTCTCGTATAATGCCCGTAACGTGGCAAAAATCATAGTGGCATTGTACGTATTGGCGACTTCCCTGGGTTTGATTATCCTGAAGCTGGGAACGGATTCCGGCCTGCCTATTTCCTATACAAACAACAGGCTGCACTTTAACCTGAATTTTTACTCGGTAAGCGGGATAATCTTATACGGTTTGAGCTTCATGCTGTACATATATCTGATTTCCAAGAATGATCTTGGCTATATCATCCCTCTGACGACGGCTTTCGTGTACATCGTCATATTCATCGCCTCGGCGGTGGTCTTCAAAGAAACTTTCACCACCGTTAAGATACTGGGGATATCCCTAATAGTCGGCGGCCTGATTCTGCTGAACCTTAAGAAGTAGTCTCTTCGGAAGGCTTTTGGCGGCGCACGAAGATCACTTTTTTGAATAGCACGTAGTTCCAGCAGACTATAAGGCACATGATCAGGACCTTGCCTACATAGGGTTTGATGCCGTGTTCGTTCAGCAATTTTATACCCAGCACGGTAACGAAGTAATTGACGACCAGCAAGATGCCGTACTCCACGCTTTGGTGCAGGACATGCTTTTCCGCTGCGTTCTTGCCAAAGACCCAGTAGCGGTTTGCCAGAAAACTTACCAGCAGTCCGGTTACGTAGCCGATCGAGGTCGCGACACCCAGCGGAAAGGAAAACACGTAATACGTGACGACCAGCAGGCCATAATCCACAGCGAAAGCCATGCTGCCCATTACCAGGTAGCGTACAAGCGGGCTATTGCCTATCAGATCCTGTGGAGTTTTCATATATAGAACACTTCGCTTATTGGTCCCATCACTATAGTACATAAACGTGCCGGCGTTACAGCAAAAAAGAGTATGATGTAGTCAAGAATGAGGAATAAGAGCTGGGGGACAATCAGGCAGTCTATGGCGCGCTTGCATAAAAGCGTGTGGCTGTTTCCGGCGATATGCGGCTTGCTGCTGCTGGTGCTGACGTCACTGCAGGTCAGCGGCAGTTCCGTCGGTGTGTACCATAGCTACTTCTACGGCAACTCTAAGGATCCCAGCCTGCTGCTAAATACCCCGCGGCCTATCCGGTCCGACGAGTGGCTCACTAACACCCAGATGACCATCGCGCAAAAAAATGACGGTTTCGCGCGCGTTAATCACAATATCGGCGACGGACAGGATATGGCGATCACTCTGGACGTGCCGTACAAGGACTGGAGTACCGTTTTCAAGCCGCAGAACTGGGCTTTCTTCGTGATGCCCTTAGGATACGCGCTGGCGTTCAAGTGGTGGCTGATGGCTTTTCTGCTGGTCACGGCCAGTTACTTTTTTGTCCTGTTCCTGCTGCCGGGCAAGCGGTTGTTCGCAGCTCTTTTCAGCGTGGCCTTGCTGTTCAGCCCCTTCGTGCAGTGGTGGTACCAGTTCATAACGCTCGGCTCCATATATTACAGCCTCTTCATGATGCTGGCTTTCGCGTATCTGCTGCGGGCCAAAAAACGCTCGCATGAATTATTGCTCGGAGCGGCTTTCGCGTATCTGTTAATTTCTTTCGTGCTGATACTTTATCCGCCCTTCCAGATCGCCTGCGGGCTTGTTGCCGGAGCTTTCATGCTCGGCTATTTCCTGGAAAAACTGCCAAAGCTGAAACGCCCCGAGCTACTGGTTAAGCTGGGCGTGCTGGCGGCGGCCGTGATCATAGCCGGCGCGGCCGTTCTGGTATTCGTACACGCCAATTCAACGGCCATATCAGCGACCCGCAACAGCGCCTACCCGGGACACAGGACGGTATTGAACGGGGGATTTGACGCCACGCGGCTGTTTTCCAGCAACCTAGCCTTCCTGTTCCAGTTTACCGGCAAAGCCGTCAGCTACTACTTCCCGACACGCGGCATACCGAACCAAAGCGAAGCGTCGAACTTCTTATATCTTATGCCGTTTCTTTTCCCGCCCGGTCTTTTCCTGATATATAAGGGCTTCAAGCGCCCTAAGCGCGTCGACTGGCCGCTCCTGGTCACCAGCCTGCTGTTCATAATATTCATGATGCGGCTGTTCGTGATGCACTTTGACAGCGTTTTCAAATTATTGCTGCTTGACAACGTACCGCACAACCGGCTGGTAATCGGTACTGGTTTCTTAGGGATCGTGTATACCGTACTGCTCGTGCGCAATATGGCCCGGTTAAAACGTATGCCTTTCATGCGCTATCAGACAGCTCTTTACGCCCTGGCGGTATATGCCGCTCAAATAATACTGGGCTTTAGAATCAGTGAACGCGCGCCTGGCTTTATAAACCACATGGAAATCGCAGTTCTGGCCGTGCCGTTCGCAGTGATAGTATATTTGCTGCTTGAATGTCGGTTCAGTCTGGCGGCCGCCGGACTGCTCCTTTTTTCGGTCTTCTGCTCAGGCGGTGTCAATCCGCTGTATAGGGGCTTGAGCGTGCTGACCGAAACACCCCTGTCCCAAAAAATACAGGACGCCGGCAAGACCGGTAACGGGCGCTGGGTGACCGAAAGTACCATGCTGGAGAACTACGCGATAATGAACGGGGTTCGTTCGCTTTCCGGCACGTACACCTATCCGCAACTTCAATTATGGAAGGACATACCGGCGGCCAACCCCAACGATTATAACCGCTACGCCCATGTTGATTTTTCAGTCGACCATAATCCGGACACGGACGTACCGGCCAGCTTAACGCTTCGCGGCGGGGACAATTTCCTAGTGACGGCCGAACCCTGCGGTGAATATTTAAAGAGCCGGGACGTTCACTTCCTGCTCACCCAGAATACGCTAAGCAGCCGCGAATCATGCGCCCGTCTTATAGATACGGTTAAATATCCTACTCAGGTGTTCTACATATATAGGCTAAACTAGATTAAGCGGTGTTTTACCTTCGAGAAACACACGCCGTACCTTAATGAGCCGGTTTGATAATATGGGCTGGTCATGGTAATATTTCAATACTGAATTAACATAAATAGTATGCCTAGTACCCCTGTAAAAGTTATTAAGAGACGGCGTTTCTCCAAGAGAGCGCTGATTGCGATTGCCGTCTTGCTGATAGTGGTAATAGTCGCCGTGCTTGAGCTGACGAACACGACCCATTTCTTTCATAAGCAAAAAGTGCCAGCCACTATCCCCGTAGCGAAAACCAGTGCTAACGCCCGGGCCAAAGCCAAAAGCACAGCCGATAAGTCTGCCGCAGCATCAGCCGTAACCGGACAGCCGGACGCCCAAAGCGATAAGTCGCAGGCCTCCGCCAGCCCGGATAGCAGCCTGGTCCTGGTGCAGCCTTTTGGCAACTTCGTCAGCAACCACCGCCCCGGCCAGGGCGGAACCGACACTAAGGAACAGTCGGCTTGTGATACGAGCCCCGGTGCCAGCTGTTATATACAATTCACGAATACATCTAGCGGCGTAACCACGAAATTACCTTCGCAGACCGTTGGTACAGATGGCTCTACGATCTGGAATTGGGATGCTGGTATTCTGTCATCAGGAGAATGGGAAATAAAAGCAGTGGCGGCTTTGAACGGTCAAACGAAGTCCGTAACGGATGGGACAAAGTTGGAGGTACAATGAGAAAACTAAAGAAATTAACCAGTTGTTTGGGCTTGGCGGTACTTCTAACGTTCGGCCAGCTGCTGATGTACCTGCCGGCCCATGCTTTCAACCAGAATAATCTGATCGACGATAATATCTTTAATAATTCGAGCTCGATGAGCGCAGGTCAGATAGACAATTGGCTGAATTCAAATTTCGGAAGCGCCAGCTGCATCAGCACCAGCCACGGGTTTTCGGCGCCCGATCCGACCGGCTATACTCCCGGCGGCGGTTTCACTTATGGCGGCGCCGTGTCCGCCGGCCAGGTAATCTCGGATGCCGCCCAGACCTATGGTCTCAATCCCGCCGTACTGCTGACTACGCTGCAAAAAGAACAAAGCCTGGTGACCGGCGGTTCCGGCTGTACGGTTCTGGGTGACACCGGAGCGATGGGCTATGGCTGCCCCGACAGCGGGACTACCCATAACTATCCGGCGGAAGGAGCCTTAGCGGCCCCTCTTTTCTACCTGAACGGGACGCCGATCACTGCCGTGAACGGTACCTGCGTGAACAGTGCCGCGAAAGCCGGTTTTTCCCAGCAGGTCATCCACGGGGCATGGCTGCTCAAGTTCGGACAGGAACGTTCACTCGGGAATACGGGCTGGAACGTCCAGCTGACTAATTTCCCCCAAGGCGGCGATCATTGGGATAATTCTGATGATCCAACCACCTGTTACGGCGGGCCGATGACGCAGGGCACCTTTAAGCGCTGTTCGTCCGATTCAAGCGCTGTCTCCTACGACGGATACGTTACAATTGACGGGACCAGCGTCCATATGGATACCGGCGCCACGGCAGCCTTGTA
Organism: uncultured Candidatus Saccharibacteria bacterium; assembly: GCA_964384985.1. GTDB lineage: Bacteria > Patescibacteriota > Saccharimonadia > Saccharimonadales > UBA4665 > CAYLML01. The sequence goes on from CAYLML010000003.1 coordinate 15,981, forward strand.
TTGGTATACGCCGCACTTCAGCTGCAACCAGCATTTCGACAGCATCTATACCGGCTGGTTCGGTAATCCTAATTCGCCTTGCGCCGGCACTTCCAATGTCGCGGGCGCTCCCACGGGCGCGAAGGTCGTGGCCTACAGGCCGATCGCCAGCGGAGCGGCGACCATGGCGTACCTGCCGATGAACAATACCGGCTCGACCTGTGTCGAGGCTCACATCTGGAGTCCCGGCTCAAATTACCAGACATGGCTGACCCACGTAGCCACCGGAGCACGGGCGATGGATCCCCGCGGCGGCACGCTGATACCCATGAATTACCCCAGTAATACCAGCGGTCTGACGTACGTGGCTTACAGCGGCGCCGGAGGGCTGGCGGAAATACATAAGTTCAGTCCGGGACTGGGCACCTTCCCCGGCTACTATGACGTGTCGACCAATCTGAGCAGCGTTACGGCGACCAGCGGTGATTTCGTAGCCGGTGATTTCTTCGGGCGCGGCTATGACCAGCTGGCGTATGTCCTGTACGCCGGCGGCAGCGGACACGTGGAAATACACATGTTCGACCCGACGCTGCGTACCGCCATCGGCTACTATGACGTGGCGACTAATTTGCCCGCGTCCAGCGCGGCAAACGGCACCTTCGTAGCCGGCGATTTCTTCGGGCGCGGCTATGACCAGCTGGCGTACATAATCTACAACGGCAATAACGGGCGGGCTGAAGTCCACGTCTTCGACCCGACGCTCAGACAGGCTGTCGGCTACTATGACGTGGCTACGGACCTGGGCGGAGTCACCTCTACCAGCGGCACCTTCGTAGCCGGCGATTTCCTCGGGCGCGGCTATGACCAGCTGGCGTATGTCCTGTATCAGGGTGGCAGTGGACGGGTTGAAACCCACCTCTTTTCTTCGGATCTCACGCACGCTATAGGCGTACAGGATATCCCTACTAATTTGTCGGGCTTCGATCCGACCCAATAACCGGTATAGCCTCCGCTTTCATGATAAAATTGGCTTAATGGCCGCATCATCAGGTAGGTTAAAAACCGGCAAAACAAAACAAAAGCAGGCAGGCTTGGCCAAACGCTTCGGCGAAAGTATCTGGCTGTTTCCGGCGCTGTTATTGCTGCCTCTTATGGTTTTTACGGTGCTGCAGATCAGCGGCACCTCGATCGGCAACTACCATACCGTGCTGTACGGGCCGACCATCAAAGACCCTGACTTACTAGAAGGCAAGCCCCGCGATATCCGTTCCGACGAATGGCTGGTAGGCACGCAGCAGACGATAGCCCAGGCTAAGGCCGGCTTTCCACGTATAAATAAGAACATCGGCAACGGCGAAGATGTGTCAATAATCGATGTGCCGTACAAAGAGTGGAGCACTGTATTCAGGCCGCAGAACCTGGCCTTTTTCGTCATGCCCCTGGATAACGCCTTCGCTTTTAAATGGTGGCTTATGGGCTATCTGCTGATAGTCGGCTGCTATCTGTTCATAGTCAGTTTGATGCCCGATAAAAGGCTCCTGGCGGCGGCCCTGTCTACGTCATTGTTTTTCGGCGCGTTCGTCCAAT
>CAYLML010000004.1:0-17491 GCA_964384985.1 uncultured Candidatus Saccharibacteria bacterium
TGTCACCAATATCAGGACCCTGCCGATTGAGCTGGGTCGGATCGTGCATCCGGAAAAACTGCCGGCAGAGCGTTTCGTAACTTACCACCGCCGGATCAAACTCAATAAGCACGGCTTCGGCGTGGCCGGTAGTATGCGTGCACACTTCTTCATACGTCGGATTTTCGGTATGGCCGCCGGTATAGCCTACGGTAGTTTTCGTAACTCCTGGAACCTCGTCAAAATAATACTGGACTCCCCAGAAACATCCAGCCGCGAAGAGGGCTTGCTTGGTTCCTATGTCCTCTTTCGTGCTCATAATGAATTAAGCATCGACGCGATGGTGTATACCAGCACGGCCAAGCCAAGCGCGCGGCGGAAGTAATCGGTACCCTTGAAAATTTCCAGCAGTGACCACACGAACAGCGCGGCTGAAGCTACCCAATAAAATACGTCGCCGACATGGCCGCCGAAAACCAGAGACAGCGTCGTTCCTACGGCCCAGGATATGATCCAAACGTTCGGCATCTGCCACATAACCACGTGGCCGCCCTTGTCTTTCCACGTCCTGTCCCAAAGGCTGCGGCGAGTACTGCGGTGCCCGCTCTTGTTATATGTGTATTGATCCATAGATGTTATGCTTCCAGTTTACCAGCTTGCGGCGAGTCATTCCAGTTCGCGGATGCGGTCGTGGTCCAGCCCGTAATAATGCGCGATTTCGTGCCACAGCGTGTGTTTAATCTGCTCTTTTAGTTCGACTATGGTGTTCGCATGGTAAGCGAGCGGCAGCTTGAACAAGGTGATTTTATCGGGCAGGACGCGGGTCATGCCCTGCCGCTGCGGCAGCGGGGTGCCTTCGTACAGCCCCAGCAGGGTCTGGTTGCCGCGCAGATGCAGCTTTTCACGCTGCTGCGGTGTTGGCTGGTCCTCGTACAAAATCGCGATGTTTTTGATATTTTTGACATGTTCGCCGGGCAGCTCGCCCAAGGCTTCATCAATCAGCCGCTGGAATTCTTCGTCGCTGACTTGCACCACGGCTTAAGCCTCTAACCGGAGGCGCTTTATAAGCCAGTCGCGCGGCAAAATGCTCAGGAACCAGCCGGCCCGCGGACCGGAATCCTTGCCGATCAATGCCTGGTACAGCGTACTGAACAATTCCTTGGGCGCCAGTCCGCTACTGTCTTTGTGCTCGTAAATCGCCTGGTGAAACCAGGCGCCGTCGGCGTCTTCGGGAGCAGCCGCGATCTGGTCGGCCAGTCCGGCCATGAACTGTTTTTGCGCGTCGTTAAAGCGGCTGTCGTCCATGCTATCTAACAGAGAGAATTTGACGTCTTCGGGCGCCCGCTTATCAAGCCACGCGTCGATGAATTTCAGCTCGTCCTTGATGATGCCGGCGTCTTCGTCGACGACGCCGGCGTGCTCGGTGCGGCGAATAATCTCAAGTGTCTTGGCAGGGTCTTTCAGCGCCGCTTGGTAGCTCGCTACCAGGTGGGAAAACGGCACCCGGCTGACGGTTTTTTTCTTCACGTCGCGGGTGCAGATATACAAAAGTTGTTCTTCCGACTCGCTGCGGTCTTCGCGCGCCGCGAAAGCGGCGAATTCGTCCATCAGCTGCATGAGGCCATCGACCGGATCGAAGTATAGCCGCTTGAGCGGCGGCGCGCGGAACACGAAAAACCGCATGACCTCCGGCGGCATAAACTGCGCGGCCTGCACCGCGTCCAGCCCCGTCCCCTTGCTGGCACTCATCTTTTTGGTATCGCCAGCCATATTTATAAAATCGTACGCCACGGAGAGCGGCGGCTCGGCCTCGAACACGTCTTTCATAATCTGCACGCCGGTATCAACGGAGCTGCCTTTGGTGGTATGGTCGCGCCCGGACGGCTCGCATGCGACTTTCAGCAGCCACCAGCGGGCCGGCCAATCCAAGCGCCAATCAAGCTTCACCTCACCTTTGTCGTAGTGCGCCGTCTGCGGCTGGCCGTTACGGTCTTCGTACTGCACCGTTTTAGCAGCGGTATCCATACCCAGGAACTTGCGGTTTTTAAGGCGGCTGTTTTCCATAACCTGGACCGGCGTCCAATGCTCATCGAGCTGGCGGCCGGATATGGTTTCCAGCGCGCGCCGGGCCTGCGGCACCCGTTCCAGCGACCGCTCGATGGCCGGCGCCATCCAGCCGCTGCGGTAGCGTTCATAGGCGCGGATGTATTCAACTTCTATACCCAGCGCGTCGCAGGCGTCAATCAGCCCTTGCAGGAAATAATCGGCGTATGAGCGGTCTTTGGAACCGTCCGGCGCAGGAATATCGCACAGCGGCATACCGAGGTATTTTTCGAACTCAGCCGGCACGTTAAACGGGACTTTGCGCAGCGCGTCCAGGTCGTCCACGAATTGCACGTGCCGCGCCTGGAGGCCGCGTCGCCGCAGCTCCAGCAGGATAGCATCGGAGGTCATGAGCTCGCGCAAGTGCCCAAAATGGTACGTCCCCGACGGAGCCGATCCTGATTCAATCAAAATCTCACCTTCCGGATGGCGCTTCACCAGCTCATCAACAATCTCATTCAACCACTGCATATCCCCCAAGTATAGCCAACTTCGCAGATGTCAGCCAGCGTTATACGTTAACTTGTCTCGAGCTATCCCAAATATTCTCAAACTCGGTCATGAACAAACGCACGGCGGCCGGATTGTTCGTCAGTATGCTTACGCGGTCTTCGGTATGTTCCGGGTCGCTAAACGTTAAAAGCAAGGTTCGCGAGTCAAACAGCATTAAATGGAACCCTCGCTCCGATGGAAAGTAGCGCACCTTTACTCCCAGGCGCTGCCATTTATGCGCGACGTGAAAATTGGTCGGTTGGATCTGCTGCAAGACATGGCGTACTGCCACGCCGCGCGCCAGGGCGTCTTGCTGGCTGCGCTCCAAATCCTTCGAATAGGCTATGCCAATGGCGTAAATACAGATTTCACTCTGCGACCCGGCCGCTAATTCAACGTATTTATCATAGAGCGCCTGCCGACCCACGATAATTTCTAAATAATACTCGCCTTGCCCGCCGCTCAGCCGTTCAACGAGCTGGTCCATCCCGGACCTGAACTGCACATAGGCAGCTCTCAGCCCTACTTCCTTGGGCATGGCGACAAACACTAACGGGCGTTTCTTCTCCCTGCGAATCAACTCTAATTTCTCAAGCTGGCTAAAGAGCCGGTACTCTGCCGAAGGCAGTTCACCAGAGAGCTTTGCGGCTTGCTTAGCGTCTAGCGATTGATGCTCCAGCAAGTGCTCATACAAGACAACTGCGCGCTTACTTAAGCCAAGCCGGCGCAGCAGGTCATGCTCTTCAGTAGTCAGCACGCTGTTGCTCATGCTATTTATTTTAACATTTTTTTATTAAAAATAATTATAAAACTATTTATGTTTATAAGCAATGGCTCTATGCTTGGGTGATTAAACAAGGATATAGCCATGACCAATCAAGAAACTCCGGATGCCATCCCTGCTCCGTCAGACGTGCCCGCCGCTGAAACCGCGGATAATCCTGAAGAGGTGGGACACTTAGTAAAAGGCTTGGACTTCACCAGTGTAATAGAATACGCCAAAACCTTGGATATACCGGGCTTCGAAGAATATGACAATATGGTTGGCAGCCGTCCGATTACGATTGACGGTTTGCCAGCTACTGTCGGCTGGGTCGGACACCGCCCTGGCGCCGGTACCGAATTCAAAGCGAATGAAACACCGAAAATCAAAGTTGAAAATCCAGGAGGTGAAGATATAATCGTCGTAGAAGGCCATTTGGCTGCAAACGTCGCGAGATCGGATCGATCACGTGATTACGGTCTTGTGCAGAATTGGGCCGTAGGAAATCCCAGGCGCCCGGGATTTTTGCAGTTTAACGGAGGTGATTCTGTCTGGCTCAGGGTGGCGCATATGCAGCACGAACCCACTTGGTATGTCTGCTTCTACCCTGAAGCTCCGGACGCGAATGAACCCGAGCCCGTCAATTAGCTGATGCTGGCGATTTTGTAGGCGTGGGTATCGGTCGGAGTGGTGATTTCGACGGTGTCGCCGACGCTTTTGCCGATCATGGCCTGGCCGATCGGTGATTCGTCGGAAATTTTGCCGCTGAGCGGGTTGGCCTCGACCGTGCCGACGATCTGGAATTCCTTGGCCTTGCCGCCGGCGCCTTTCAGCTTAACGGTGGAACCGAGCTGGACTTTGCTGTCGCCGCGCGGCTTGCGGATGATTTCGGCGTTCTGGACGATATTTTCGAGCTCGGAGATGCGGGATTCGTTGCGCTCCTGGTCGGCGCGGGCCGATTGGTATTCGGCATTTTCGGTGAGGTCGCCCTGTTCGCGGGCGCTTTTAATAGCATCGGCGATGCCTGCGCGCTTAGCGATCAGTACGTCGAGTTCGGTCTGCAATTCATCGACACCCGCACGGGTCAATCGAAATAACTTCTTCATCGGTCTTCCCTCCTTGTCCGGCCACTATGGGCAGCGCCCTTTGAGCCGTTTTTAGCGTCGCCATTATTATAGCAACGGTTACGTCGTAATACCTAGTGTTTTATATAGCTGGTTTTCGGAGACCTGCTCGGCCTGGGCGCCGGAGCGGGCCTTGAGTTCGTACGTACCGGCGGCCTGTGTCTTATCACTAATGACTACGCGGTACGGAATGCCGAGAAGGTCGGCGTCAGCGAATTTTTCGCCGGCCCGCGCGTCTCGGTCATCATATAGTACCGCAACCCCTGCCTGTGTCAAGCTGTCGTACAGCTTGTCGGCGGTCTTGACGACCGCTTCGTTTTCACCGAGCCGTGCCAAGTACACCTGGAACGGCGCGACCGCCTCCGGCCAGACTAGCCCGCGCTCGTCGGCGAACTTTTCGGCGATGACCCCCATAACGCGCGTGATGCCGATACCGTACGAGCCCAGGTGCACGAATTGCCGCTCGCCGTTTTCATTCGTGAAAGCGAAATCCATCTGTTCGCTCTTGTCGGTGCCGAAATTAAAGATATTTCCTACTTCGCTGCTCTTCAACTCTTCCAATTCATCTCGATTCACGCCAAGCTGTTTGAGGCTTTCCTCGTCCAATACCTCTTCGTTGATGGCGATATTTTTGCCTTTGTGGAGGTAGATGACATCTTCGCCGGCCTCGCAGATGGTCTGGAATTCATGGCTGAACTTCGTAAATGCGCCGCCGCTCGCGAATGTCACGTAGGTGTCTTCGCCAATGCCGAGCCGGTCATAGACTTTTTTGTAGGCTTCGATGACGGAGTCGTAATACTTGTCGTGCTGTTCGGCGTTGGCGCTCAGGGAATACATGTCTTTCATGACGAATTCGCGGCCGCGCATGATGCCGCTTTTGGCCCGCAGTTCGTTGCGGAGCTTGGTTTGGAACTGGTAGACACTGATCGGCAGGTCTTTGTAGCTGGACACGAACTGTTTCATCATTTCGATGATCGCTTCTTCGTGCGACCAGGCGAGTCCGATGTCCTGGCCGTCCTTGAGCTTGGTCTTAAACCAGATATCCACCACTTTGTCGTCCCAGCGTCCGGTCGTTTCCCACGGTTCGCGAGCCTGCAGGTTGGTCATAATCAGCTCTTGCCCGTGTACCGCGTTCATTTCCTCGCGGACGATACGCTTAATGTTTTCGATCACGCGCAAGCCAAGCGGGGTGTACGCGTATACCCCGGCCATGACCTTGTAGATGTAGCCGGCCTGGATCAACAGCTGCGCGTTGCGCGCCGTTTCGTCGGCCGGAACGTTTTTGCTGGTTTTGGCGAACAACTGCGAACGTCTCATGTCCGCTTTATTGTACCATCCGTGTTTACTCTATGAACTATTGCGGGTTGTGCGGTGTCCAGACAGGAAAATGCGTACCGATTTCGCCTCCTATAATAGGCAGCAGCTCGGCTTGGGCATTACCGATATGAGCCTCTACACCGTAGTATGTAACCCTATGCGCCTGCGTAACCTTCGACTCCATACCGCCGCTTTCGCCATTGCCTTCCTTCCGGATAAAGCCCAGTGCCTCCTTGAAATTCCTGGAGGTGACAGTCGGCACCACGATGCCCTGATTATTAAGAAGACCGTCAACATCAGTTAAATAACATAGGTGATCGAGACCTAAAAGTTCGGCGACGTGAGCCCCTACCTTGTCATTATCACGCGAAAGGGCAATGTCTGAGGCGCCTTCGGGACTGGTCGCGTCATTACCGTTTATTACGGACACGATGTCCAGCTCCATATTGTGCAAGAGTAATTCTTGGAGCGCTCTGCCCTCTTCTTTGTCCTTTGCTTCCCGCGTAGTAACGGGGACTTGCGCCGTGACTATGCCGTAAGCATCCGCCTCCTCTTCCCACATCATGTAGGCAGAACCACTGCCGCGGCTGGCATAACTGCGCTTGTCCAAATCAGTTTCCCTTTTAGGATTAGGAACGCGTCGGCCCCCCGCACTTAACCGCTCGACGTGTTTCGCCCGGCCTTGGGCAATAGCTCCCCCTGCAGTTACGACGACCTTATGTCCTGCTTCCATCAACTTGGATATCTCGGAAATGTGATGAGCAACTTTGGCACGTGACATACCGCCTTCATCAGTAACGGTAGGAGAACCATATTTAACTTCTATGCGAGCCATAACTTATCCCAAATACTTATTCCGCCTCAGGCAGCCATTAATTTATCTATTATAACACTATTTGGCGTGGAGTACAAACAGCGCGATGAACGCGATGCCGTTTTTGGCGGCGTGCAGCGTGATGCTGGCCCACAGGCTGCCGGTTTGTTCGCGCAAATAAATCAACACGAGGCTGAGCACGAAGGTGTCGAGCGCGGCGATGTAGAGCAGGCCGCCCTTGCCGCCTTCCGGCAAATGCGCCGCCGCGAACAAGGCGCTGGTCAGTATAACCGCGTACAGCGTCGGCATAGCCTTTTTGAGCGTGCTGTAAAGGAAGCCTCGCACCATGATTTCCTCCGCCAGGGGCGGCAGCACCACCAGGCTGATAAAGGCCAGCAGCATGGGTAGCGCGCCGTGGATGTTGTTGAAGCCTATCTGTTGCTGCTGGTTGATATTGAGGCTGGGCACAAAGTGGCTGACTACCCCGACAGTCAGAACATACAGAACGAGGTACACCGGCACGGCCGCCAGTCCATATAGCGGATCGCTCCAGCGCGGGCGTTTGAGGCCGATGCCAGACAGACCCATCTTCCGGCGCTTTAAGAACCAGTAAATAGCGCCGACCATGAACGCTTCGGCGATGACTACGAAAATAAACTGCGCCCATATCGAATTATCCGCCCAATCGACCGCCCGGTCATGCGGCCAATGTTTGAGGGCCGGATAGATCGATACCAGCAGGCCGCCGACTAGCTGCGAGGCGTAATATACCAGGAATATGAACAAGACGCCCAGCCCGGCGTTCCACGGCACGGCCGGCGCTTTGCCCTTGCCGGCGCTAGAAGTATCGTTTGACATCGACAACCGTAATCAGAATGATCAGCACGAGCAGCACCGCGAAGCCGCCGGCATTGATGGCCTCCTCGCGCTTTGCGGAGAGCGGGCGTTTGATGGCGCGGGCCAGCAGCGTAAACCATAGGCGGCCGCCATCCAGCGCCGGAATAGGCAGGAAATTCATGAGCGCCAGCATCAGCGAGATATACGCGATGATAAACAGCATGAACTGGTAGCCGAGCAGGCTGCCGTTTTTCAGGATAACGATAATGCCGACCGGGCCGGACACCTGGTCGCTGGCGGCGGTCTGGCCATGCTGGCGGGCCGCCGTGTTGCCGGTAACGCCGCCGGCGATCAGGCTGCCCAGCCCGCCGAGGGCGTGACCCAGGCCTTGGAATGTCAGCCCGGTCAGCTGGGCGCTGAGCCCTGCCGCTACGACCGGCGCCGACCAGGTAGAACGCTGCAAACTGAAATCTCTGGGTATGATGCCCAGGTAGCCTTTGGGGTTATTGGATTTCTGGCTGGCTGCCACTTCCTTGCCTGTCAGCAGGGTCGCCCGGCCCTCATGGTTGTTGCCGGCCCTAGTATAGTAAATAACCACTGTTTTGCCCGCGAAGCTTTTGGTAACCTTTGGCAAGTTGCCGGAATTTTCCACGCTGATCGGGCTGTAGCCCGGCAAGGCGATATCGTTGATCACGTCCTGCGACTGCAGGCCGGCTTTGGCGGCCGGCGAACCGGGCTCTACATAAGTGATTAAGGTCTCCCGGGTTGTCAGCTTGGTGTCGGACTGAACCGTGAATTGGTTGTCAATCAGTTTGGGCATACCGATCAGCGCGATAATGGTAAACAGCACCAGCGCCACGGCAAGGTTCATTGCCACGCCGGCCGCCATAATCTTAGTCTTTATCCATAGGCTGGCCGCGCCGAAAGAGCCTGGTTCGGTGTCGCTGTCATGCTCGCCCTTAAGCTTTACGAAGCCGCCGAGCGGCAAGGCATTAATCGTAAACAGCCAGCCGGCTTTGGTCTTTCGCTTATATAAGCGCGGCGGGAAAAATATGCCGAACTCTTCGACCTCTACCCCGCCCCGGCGGGCCACGATGAAGTGCCCGAACTCATGTACGACAACTAGGCCGATGAGCAGCAATATTCCCACGATTAACAAAGCGACCGACATTGCATGTATTGTAGCAAACCCTGCGGCATGATCAGAATCACACTTCGGTGCTTTACAAACCGCTTGCGCCATATATAATAATGGGTGTTTGCGTTTCCAAATACAAAACGTATAAAGTGATAAGTGACAGAGGGTAAAAAAGTGAGTCGGATGACGTTTCCGAACATACTGGCTAAAATCGGCTTGGTTTCAAGCAGGCCAAGGCTTGACGTGGCCGCGGCAGCGGCCCAGTCCGTGCTGCCGCAAATGATCGTTATGACCCCGGTCACCGCTCCGGCTGGCGCCGAAACTGCAGCGCCGGACAACCACAAGACCGCCCCTGTACGGCACAGCCCGGCCAAGCGCGGCCCATCTCCTAAAAATCCCTTGGAATTAGCACACCGCTACAGCATAGGCGCGTTCGCTATATTATTCCTGCTCGTAGGTGTTGCCGCGATCCAGCTTGGGGCCGCCTACCGGTCCTCGCAGATTGCCCGCGCCGATGAAGCCGCCAAAACGGCTATCGCGGCCAAGCTTCCCAAAAAACAAACGGCCGGCTTTAATATTTCCGTTCCGGCCAACGAGCTGCAGGCCAAGCTGCAGGCTATCGAGACCCAGCCTTCCACCCTCACCATCGGCCAGTTCTCCGAACCTATAGACGGCAGCATTATTAAGAGCTGGCTGCAAATAACGGCTAACAAAGATAAGAGCGAGTACTACATACACACGAACGAGTCCGCCATTGGCAGTTCCCTGATAAAAGAAGCCAATACGTATGCACGGGCTCCGATTAATCAGGTTACAGTCACTGAGGACGGAGCGAGCGTGGTAGTGCTCGCCGGTAAGAACGGCCGGTCGCTGAGCGACCCCAGCACTTTGAACACCCAAGCCAAGCAATTCGCCAAAACGGTCTTGGATAGCAAGGGCTTGCAATTCGGTACGCCGCTGGCCGATGCGCCTTTCCAATCCGTGACCCCAGTCGCCTTCGACAAGCTGCTGGTCGCCGACGTCACCACCAAGAAGATGTGGGCCTTCCAGAACGGCCAGCAGGTTAATTCATTCCTGGTTAGCGCCGGCGCGCCGGCGACGCCCACGCCACTCGGCGAATACCATGTTTATGCCAAGTTCACCAGCCAGGACATGCGCGGCACCAACCCTAACGGCACTAAGTATTTCCAGCCGCACGTACCGTGGGTCAATTATTTCTACGAGGGCAGCGCCGTGCACGGCGTTTATTGGCACCCTCTAAGTTGGTTTGGCGCTATTAACAGTTCACACGGTTGTGTCGGTCTGCCGGTCGACCAGGCGCAATGGGTGTTCAACTGGGCGCCTATTGGCACCACCGTCATCACGCACGCTTAAAGCGTAAGAATATCGGCCTCTTTGGCTTTGCCGGCCGATTCGGCGCCTTCGCGGGCCTTGCCCATGGCGTCTTCTATTTGCCCCGATAGGCGTTTGGCGTCATCTTCACCGATTTGCTTGTCTTTCTTTAACTTGTCGATGGCGTCCATGGCTTCGTGGCGCACGGCCCGCAGCCGGATCATGCAGTCTTCCTGCTTGGTACTGATTTGCTTGGCGAGCTCCCGGCGGCGCTCTTCGGTCAGGGCCGGTATGGGTACGCGCACTACCCGTCCGTCATCGCTCGGGTTCAGCCCCAGGCTCTGGTTGTCGCGAATTGACGCGACGATAGCCGCCAAGTTGTTCGGATCAAATGGTGTAATCTGCAGCAGCTGCGCTTCCGGAGCCGTTACATTGGCCACCTGGTTGAGCGGCATCGGTGTGCCATAAGCTTCGACTGTGACACCATCGAGCATACTTGCATTGGCCCGTCCCGTCCGCAAAGTCTTCAAGTCGTCATTGAACCGCTCCACGGCCTGAGCCAGTTTAGCCTGCGCGCCGTCGACGATTTTATTCGAATCCATGCACTCGATTATAGCCTATTATTTTCATAATCATCGAGAAATTCCAGCAACTGCGTATCGGCCGGATTGACGTTCGGGTATTTTTTCGCGATTCCAGCAAAATCCCTCTGTCGCCTTGGAATTGGAATTTTTGCGTCGGGCGTCTCTATGTCCTTTGCCTCAAGGTAGTTCCTCAATGCGCGTCGTATGATCCAGCTTCGTGTCTCACGCTGACGTTTTGCCACCGCGTCTGTTTGAGCCAGAAGCTCTGGCGGAATAGTCAGACTAATAATTACACTTCTTTGCCGCATAATATAATAGCCATATATTATATTATGGCGCTTGAATACTTAGAAAAACCAACCCAATATTAAGCGATTTTAATGAAAATCTAATGTTACTTAGCTGACTTCACCGAGAGCCATGCGGTAGAAACGCCGGACGACGACGTTTTCGTTCATGCGGGCGGCGTTTTCCTTGACGTGCTCGGCTACGGTGAGGTCGGGATTCTTGACGAATGGCTGGTCGAGCAGACAGCGTTCGGCAAAATATTTTTTGAGCTGGCCATCGACAATTTTGTCGATCATATTGGCCGGTTTGCCTTCGGCTTTGGTTTTCTCGGTGAACTCGGCACGAGCCTTCTCGCGGTCTTCCGCCGGCACGTCCTCAGCCGATACGTATAGGGGCGCCGAAGCGGCGATGTGCATGGTCAGGTCACGAACCAAGTCGTTGAAGATTTCGCCGCGGGCCACGAAGTCGGTCTCGCAGTTGACTTCCACCAGCACACCGATGCGGCCATCGTGGTTGTAGGTACCGATCAGTCCGGCGCGGGCTTCGCGCTCGCCTCGTTTCTCGGCCTTGGTCAAACCCTTCTTGCGCATGGCGGCGAGGGCCTTATCGAAATCGCCGTTGGATTCTTCCAAAGCCTTTTTAGCGTCGGTTAAGCCCACGCCGGTCAGGTCTTTCAGCCGTTTTACTTCCGCGATATCAATTGCTGCCATCTTTGCCCTCCTCTTTCGGTTCCGGTTTTTCACTAGCTTCGTCTTTAGCGGCTTCCGGCGCATCGCCGGCATCATCAGCTTGGGGCTTGGCCTTTGAAGCTGCGGCAGCGGCCGTCTTGTCGCTATCGATCTTGGCCTGCGACTTCCCTGCCAGAATGGCATCCTTAACATAGCCGACTATCAGCTGGATGGTCTTGATGGCGTCATCGTTCGCCGGGATAGGATAGGCAACCTGGCTGGGGTCGGCATTGGTGTCGACCATCGCTACTACCGGAATTTTCAGCCGGTTAGCTTCGCGCAGCGCGTTCGCGTCATTGACGATATCGACTATAAACACGGCGCCGGGCCGGGCGTTCAGCTCCTTCACGCCGCCGTACATGACGTTCATCTGGTTGATTTCTTCCTGGAAGCGCTGCACCTCCAACTTGTTATACTTGTTCGCCAGTTCGCCGCTGGCCATGCGGTTTTCCAGATCCTGCAGGTATTTTACCCGCCCGCCGATAGTATTCCAGTTGGTCAGCATACCGCCGAGCCAGCGCTCAGTAACGAACGGCATGTCGGTTTCTTCGGCCGCCTGGCGGACAATGTCCTGCGCCTGACGCTTGGTGCCAACCAGCAGCACCTGCTTGCCGGCCGCCGCGGTCTTTGTCAAAAAGGCCAGCGCCTCTTCGAGCCGCGTGACCGTCTGGGCCAAATCAATAATATGCGTGCCGCCGCGTTTGCTATGGATGTATGGCGCCATCTTCGGGTGCCACCGTTCCGTCTTATGGCCGAAATGCGCGCCGGCCTCTAATAATTGCTTGATGTCGACATCAGTCGCCATAATGATCATCCTTTCTCTTCGGCCCAGGTGCCCGTACGGTCCGCTCAAGGTGCCGCATGGGAGGATCAACTCCAGAGCCTGCTTAAATAATTACCTGACAATTTTAACAGATAGGCTGAACATTCGCAACATCTTAAACGTTAAACGTCTGCGCCACCTAGACGTTTAAGCAATTGCTCGTCGAATTCCTCTAGCGAGTCCAGTACCACATCGGCCGTTTGTGTAAAGCTATGGTTCTTCGTGGCGGCCTCAGGCACGGCCACGCATATCATGCCTGCGGCTTTGGCGGCCAGTATGCCGGCAGGCGAATCCTCAAATACCAGGCACTCGTGGGGCTCCACCTTGAAATGTTCGGCCACACGTATGAACACGCCGGGGTGCGGCTTGCCGTATGGTTCGGAGCGCGCGGAATAAATGTGCGAGAAGTGCCCGCGGATTTCCAGCGTGTCCACGACGGCGTCAATAATCTTATGGGGCGATGACGAAGCGATGGCCAGCGGCACTCCGGCTTTGGAGCAGACTGACAGCGTATGGCGAACACCGGGCTTCAGCGTACCTTCGCTTTTAATGAGCCAGGCGGCCTCGTCTTCGATCATGTCGCTCACTTGCCGCTGCGTCAGTCCCTTCCACGGCTTTTCACGATACACCTCGGCCACCACCTCTGGCGTCCGCCGGCCCATCATTCCCCTGTGGTCTTCCGCGGTAAACGGCACGCCAAGCTCGCCGAACACTTTTTTATGGGCCCGGAACCATAGCGGCTCGCTGTCAATCAGCAAGCCGTCCATATCGAAAATAACCGCTTTAATCATGCCACCTTATGATAGCAAAGACCGGTTTAGCCGACGCCGCTATGGCTCGGTTCAAATGTCAGCTGGCCATCTTCGTATTTTAGGGCATAGGTATATGCCGCACTGTTCGATAGCGGTATTTGCTGCCCGATGACAGTGCTCTGGTCGTCAATGAAGCAATCACCGCCGGACACGAACGTCACGTTGCCGCTGATCGGCATGATGTTCGGCGGAAAGTCGGGAGTGCCGGGCTCGTCGCTTTCAAAGTTCAAGGACGCTTCCGGACCGTATAAAACCGTGGCCAGCTGGCCCGTGAACTGGTCGGCATAACCGACTACCATGTTCCCATCAGCCGGATTGTAATAAAGGTACGGGTCCTGAACGGCTATATTCGATCCGTCATCCAAATGCAGGACCGTCGTCCCGTTCACGAATACCCTGTCGAAAGAAGGGTCATTGAATTGGGCCTGGGCGGCTTGCAGGTCCTGGGCTTCGCCCTGTACGCTGGCAACCGGCTCCAGTTCGGGCGTTCCGCTCTCTACGGCCAGGCCGTCGACAGCCGGTCCCGTCAGCTGGGCCGAGGGGTCAAACTGACCGAATACTTCACCCTTATTATTCACGTAGGCCGCGCCATCGCCGGTAGGTGTCACCGACCCGCCAAACCACTCCATTGCCGGCGGAGTCTGGCCGTCCAAGCTATCAATCGAAATAGCACCCAGCTCGTCCTGCTTGAACGGTTGCAGCTGAAGATTGCCGTCCGCACCGCGCCAGCCCAAGAATACCAGGTCGTCCTTCGCGTCATAGGTAATTAGCGGCTTATCAATGGCATAGCTCCCCTTGGCGCCGGTTATCTGGACCTGTCCGTCAATGACTTGTTTCAAAGAGTTCGGATTATTCAGGATATCAGAGGTGTACTGCTGCTCGAACTGCTCTATACTCGTAGCAGGCCGGGTTTCAGGAGAGCCCGAGGAGCCCGCGACATTGGCAAAGACTTCGCCGCCAACGGAGGCGGAGGGCGGCAGGTACGCGAAGCTGCACACTGCCGCGTAGCCGTCCAGATTAACGCGGAACTTGTTTTCATAATAGGCTTTTAGCGCGAGTCCTTGCTCCGGATCATGTTTGTGATACAACAGTCCGAAATCGTTAAAACCTGATAAAACGCCCACTATCCGCGGCTGTCCGGCAACCACCTTGATGCCTACCGAACCGCTGTCGCCCCAGCTGCACTCCGCGCCGTCTTTGTCCTCCGGTACGGCCGCCGTTACAACCTCCAGCGTATACCCGTCCGTGGTCGTAATGGTCTGGGTACCGAGCACGGTCATGGCGAAATCCTGGCGTTCCATCGAGCCGCTATTTTCTGGCTGGTCCACGGGCCAGCCAGAGCTATATATGACGTCGCCTGTTTTCAGCTGGCTGATTTCAATCGGCGACATCTGCGGTACATTAGCGATAACGTCCTGGATTGATTGGCCTTCAAACGCGCCGATGGCCTGGTCCATGGTCTTGTCGCCAGGCGCGTCCAGGGCGAATTCTCCGATCTGACCCGCTGATGTAAGGCCATTAATGTCACGTCCGGTCTCCGCAAAAACGTTCACGCCAAAATTCAGTACAATATTGCCGCCGGCGTCGACGGTTCTATAGTCCCCTGTGGCACGCAGTCCGCAGTGCTGGGCGGTAATCATGCCGATCGGCTGGTTGTCCGGATTACGTATCAGGAATCCCGAACAGCCTATGGGAGACCAGCGCACGACGTTATCATCCATGATCTGCGAGACTTCCGGCGGAATAGTCAGTTTTTCAGGGTGCAGATACTTCAGGTACTGCCGCTCGACCGCTACCGCGTTGCCAATCGCGTGGCGCTGCGGTTTTCCGGCCACTACGGCGCCGGCCTGCGCGCCGCGATCGACGTGAGGAATACCATCGGCCTGGGCTATGTCCCCGTGCAACGCTAAATTACCGGCAATAGTCGCGGACAAAGTCGCGCCGACAAGCAGCGCCCGGTTGTAAAGCGACATATGATCAGCTGGCATTCTGGCATGTTCACCCATGCGTAATATTCTCAAACCTTAAATTATTACAATTATATTAACATAAGCTATTTATTTTGTCAATTTAACGGCTCATCTTTCCGTTGACCAATACCTAACAGATGTGGTACCATGTATCTCACATATGAAACAAGGACTGCACCCCGACGACTACCGCCTTATGGTGTTCGAGGACCTGAACAACGGGTTCCGCTTTTTGACGCGCTCAACCGCCAAGGCCGAAGAGACCATCAAATGGGAAGACGGCAAGGAATACCCCCTGGTTAAAGTCCACATTACCAGCAGCTCCCATCCCTTCTTTACCGGCGAAGAACGCATCCTAGACATCGAAGGCCGTGTCGACAAGTTCAAAGCCCGCGCCGCTGCCGGCAAAGCCTCCAAGGAAAAGCGCGCCGCCGCCGCGGCTAAAGAAGCCAAGCGCGCCGCCGCCAAGGTCGCCAAAGCCGAAGCCAAAGCCGAAAACACCAAACCTACGAAATAGCTTACTAGTGCTGCCGAGCACGAATTTCCGCAACCCGATCTTCGGCGTAAGGCTGCTTATAACCGAATGTATGTTCCATGGCGTTTCGGCCAAGCATATAGACATCAAACCACTTTGCACGTAAGCTTTCCTCTGTCACGCCAGGTCTGCCGGCCTCTTGCAGGAACGCCGCGTCAGCTATTTCGATACCTATAGTATGAGCTTCCAACTGCGCAGGACTCATCGCCATGAGATAGCTTACTCGAGAATTCTTATTTTCTTGCTCTGTCATGTATTAATTACAGTAAATTTTATCAGTTTTGTCAATATTTAACAGAGGTGATATACTTCTTTAGATGGAAGAAAAAGAACAGCAATTACGATCTGAACTGGCAGAACTCGAACAGAAACTCCAGGATCCGGTTATTTATAGCGACAAAAGTTATCCGAAACTGGCCAAACGCCAAAGCCATCTTACTGAACTGATCGCCTTGTTTGACGAGAAAAATAAGCTGGCAAAGGATAAGGCGGCCGCCGATGCGCTTCTTAAAAATTCAGATCCGGAGATGCGAGAGATGGCCGAACACGAACTGGCCGAGCTAGAGCAGACAATCCACGCGAACGACGAAGCGTTGATTGATACGCTTACGCCGCAAGACCCGAACAATGATCGCGACGTCATCATAGAGATCCGCGCCGCTGCTGGTGGCGATGAATCCGCGCTGTTCGCCGGCGAACTGTATCGGATGTATAACAGATGGGCCGAAAACCACGACTACAAGCTGGAACTTATCAGCGAAAGCTCGTCCGAGGCCGGCGGCTTCAAAGAGATCGTCTTCGCCGTCCGCGGCCCCGAAGCTTACAAAAACCTCAAATTTGAAGCCGGCGTCCACCGCGTCCAGCGCGTGCCGGTCACCGAGAGTCAGGGCCGGGTTCACACCTCAACCGCCACCGTCGCGGTACTGCCCGAAGCTGAGGAATCAGATATAGAGATCAACCCTAACGACCTGCGCATCGATGTGTTCCGCAGCGGCGGCCACGGCGGCCAATCCGTGAATACCACCGACTCGGCGGTACGCATAACGCACCTGCCGACCGGCCTGGTCATAACGAACCAGGACGAAAAATCGCAGATCAAAAATAAAGATAAGGCCATGAGCGTGCTGCGCTCGCGCCTGCTCCAGCTCAAAATCGAAGAAGAGCAAAAGGAGCAATCCGACGCGCGCAAAAAACTGATCGGCTCCGGCGACCGCTCCGAGAAAATCCGCACTTATAACTTCCCGCAGGACCGCATAACCGACCACCGTATCGGCTACAGCCGTTCAAATATCCCCGGCGCGCTGGACGGCGACATTGACGACCTCATCGAAGCGCTGCAAAAAGCCGAGCACGAACTGCTAAGCGGCAACGACTGACTAAAAACTACTGCATCGGTACGAGATCGTGCTTGATAGGCAACGTGCGCACCGACTCCGCGATCAAAGCCAGCTGTGGCGAGTCAGGTGATATCTGCTGTTTTATATGAACATGCTCTACGTGGCTTCCCGCCGTAGCCGGTCCCTCTTGGGCGGCTAAATCTTGAGATCTATAAACGGTGGGCGTATCATCCTCGGCTACGTGTATTTCGTAGCCGACTTGTCGCTCGAATACTGCGGCGTCCTCTTGGCCCGTGCGGAAACCGCGGCTTTTTATCCCTGCTAATTCCCGCTCATCAAGCCCCAGGTCGCCAACCCTGATAGCCGGCCAGCCGCCTCCGGGGTGTTCGATAATAACTATTTGCGGGGCAGCACCAGCGTCACTGGCAGTGTCAGGGTTCCGATTGCCTTCTATGATTTTATAACTATCTGTCGGCGGCTTATCCGGAGCTTGCTGCCGCTGCAAAATGACATAA
>CAYLML010000005.1:0-15568 GCA_964384985.1 uncultured Candidatus Saccharibacteria bacterium
TGCGGGCCCATAGCTCAGCCGGTTAGAGCACCTGCCTTTTAAGCAGGGTGTCGTGGGTTCGAGTCCCACTGGGCCCTCCAAGATCTTGTTAAGAATAGTGCGACAAAGGGCAGTAGGCGGTTCCTTTGTTATAGTTAGTCTATGCTGCTTCACGCTATATGGCATGCTTTGACCATATCTTTCGCGATGGGCTGGGAGATCCTGTGGCCATTGATATTGGGTTTTAGCTTAAGCGGGGCCATACAAGCAGTTGTTTCGCATAGGCAGATGAGCAAGCTGCTGCCGGACGATAAGCCTAAAACTCTGGTAAAGGCCAGTCTCTTGGGGGCTGCATCATCATCGTGTTCGTACGCCGCGGCGGCGTTGGCGCGGTCGGTATTTCGCAAGGGCGGCAACTTCACGGCCGCTATGGCTTTCGAAGTAGCCAGTACGAACCTCGTTATTGAACTCGGTATCATCATGGTATTGCTGCTTGGCTGGCAGTTTACGGCCGCGGAGTTTACCGGCGGTCCGGTTATGATCGCGCTGCTCGCCATATTGTTCCGTCGTTTTCTGACAAAACGCCGGGTCGCCGAAGCTAAAACGCAGGCGAACAAAGGCTTAAGCGGCCGCATGGAAGGGCATGCCGCGATGGACGATATGTCGGTAGCGGGCGATGGAAGCGTTTTGAGGAAGCTTCAATCGCCGGCAGGCATTACGGCGACCAGCCATTTTTTTGTTATGGACTGGGTGAGCATCTGGACTGATATCCTTCTGGGTTTACTGATCGCGGGAGCCTTAGCCGCGTGGGTACCGCAGCATGTCTGGCAATCAGTTTTCTTCGTAAAGCATCCTTTGGTGTCGGCTATCTGGGGACCGCTGGTCGGCCCGCTCATCGCCGTGTTCAGCTTCGTGTGTTCGGTAGGCAACGTGCCGCTGGCGGCCGTGCTGTGGAACGGGGGCATTAGCTTCGGCGGTGTTATTAGTTTTATTTTTGCCGACTTAATCGTCATACCGATTATCCGGATATACGCGAAATATTACGGCTGGAAGATGGCCGGCTTTTTGTTTGCAACGTTCTATGCCGCGATGGCCGGCGCTGGCTATATTATAGAAGCACTCTTCGCGCTTATACACTTAACGCCGCACCTGCGTAATGCCAAGGTGCTTGAAGCTACAGTTAGCTGGAACTACACGTCCGTTCTTAACATTATTTTCCTGCTGTTGGCCGGTGCCCTGGTGTGGCGGTTCTTGCGCACCGGCGGTCCTATGATGTTGAAAGTGATGAAACATCAGGCCTGAGCCTGGGAGTGACTTCGCTTACATTGGCTGGCTGGTGGGACGTATCAGGATCTCGTTGACGTTGACGTGTGCGGGCTGGCTTACCGCGTATATGATGGCCCGCGCAACGTCGTCGCTTCCTAGTTTCTTATCTATGCCCGCCCAGCGGTTTTTTAATGTTTCTTGTATCTCGGGACGATTATGCGAAGCAAGCTCGGTTTCAACCGCGCCCGGCTCAATGATAGTCGTGCGAATACCCAGCTTAGCCTGAGTTACTTCTTGCCTCAAGGCTTCGGTAAAAGCGTTAACCGCCCATTTGGAAGCGTTATAGACCGCGCTGTTTGCGGTGGCTATACGTCCGGCCACGCTTGATATGTTGACAATGTGGCCGCTGCCCATGTCTTTCATGTACGGTAGTGCGGCATGCGTCAGGCGCATCAGACTCAGTACGTTAAGGGAGATCATATTTTCCCACTCTTCCTGAGGGGCGTTTAGTATAGGGCCCAGCAGCATCACGCCGGCATTATTAACCAGAATATCTATACGCGCGTATTTGGCGATGACTTCATCGACAATGCGCTTCGCGGCCTTTGGGTCAGTCAAGTCGGCCTCAATGACCGAGACCGTGCCGCCGTTCTTTTCAAGTTCTTGCGCAAGTTTTTCCAGCCGGCCCTTACGCCGGGCAACTACTACAACAGTAGAGCCGGCCTTACTCAAATGCCGCGCCGTTGCCTCGCCTATGCCGCTGGACGCGCCAGTGACTACCGCTACTTTTCCCGATAAATCCATACTGCATAAAGTATAGTATATTGCCGCGCGAAGCTATGAGCTTTTTCATAGTTGCGACTATTAAATAAATATTAATCTTGGTCCTCAGCTGTGTCCGCGCTTGCTACAATGCCGTGACCATGAAACGGATTTGGACGCATAGGTTCCGGCGCACCACGCTGCTGCTTGTGCTTTATATAGGTATATTAACCGGTGTGGGGCTGGCTCATACAGGCCGCGTGTTGCCCCTTTTATGCAGCTGGTTCGCGGGCGCGTTCGCGCTGCTTTCATGGCGCCGCCATAACTTGCTAACGCTATGCGCGTGCCTGCTGCTGGGTACCGGTTGCGGCTGGTGGCGCGGCGCGGTATATATGCAGCGATTGTCAGTTTATGATGATTGGCAATACGGTGAAGTCACCATTACGGCCCGGGCCTTGGACGACGCGCTATACGGCAAGACCAAACAGCTGGCGTTCGATGCCAATGCTGTCGTAACAGCGGACGGAGAGGCGCTGCCCGGCAAAATACAGCTGAGCGGCTTCGGAGTGAACGCGGTATTCCAAGGCGACGAAGTGGAAGCGACAGGCAAACTATATCCCGGCTATGGCGCGTACCAGGGCCGTATGAGTTTTGCCAAGCTGACGGTAACGGCTCATCATCCCACTATTGTCAGCGAGACCCGGCAAAAGTTCACGGCCGGTATGCAGACGGCCTTGCCCGAACCGCTGGCACCGTTCGCGATGGGCCTGCTGGTAGGGCAGCGCGCAAACCTGCCGGACAATATTAAACAGGATCTGCTGATGGTCGGACTAACGCATATAATCGCCGTGTCTGGCTATAACTTGACGATTATACTGCATGCCAGCAAGCGATTGTTTCAAAAGCAGTCGAAGCGCATCTCCACGTTTTTGGCCCTGGCGTTGGTCGGCGTCTTTTTACTGCTGGCGGGAGCCAGCGCTTCAATTGTCCGTGCCGCGATAGTTAGCGTGCTAAGTATTTTTGCCGGCTATCATGGACGCGCGTTCAAGCCGCTCAACCTGATTTGTTTAGCGGCTGCTGTCACGGCTTGGGCGAATCCGGTATATGTGTGGAGCGACTTGAGCTGGTACTTGAGTTTTCTGGCTTTTTTCGGCGTCATGATTATCTCGCCGCTTATCCAAGCGCGCTTGCCCGGCCGCTGGCATAGGTCAATCGTCGGAGCGGTGGCGCTGGAGAGTATTTGCGCGGAAGTTATGAGCGTGCCGTTCATTTTGTATATCTTCGGGCAGATGTCCCTCATAGGCCTGCCCGCCAACGTGCTGGTGGTAGGGCTTATACCTTTGGCAATGCTACTAAGCTTGATAGCCGGCTTGGCAGGAATGCTCGCGGGGAGTTTTGCCGGCTGGCTTGCATGGCCCGCTGTTTGGCTGCTTGATTACATGCTGGACGTAGCGCATCTGCTAGCAGGATTGCCGCACGTTTTCGTGCAAAACCGCAGCTTGTCACTGGCGGCGATGCTCGGCCTGTACGGCCTTATAGGCGGCATAGTCACAGTGCTTCGCCACAAGACAAAAGCCCCTAAGACTGCTATAATAACAGATAGGAATCAACAGGTTTTAGAAGGAGCAGCAACTTGAGCGGACACAGCAAGTGGTCAACAATCAAACGTCAAAAGGCAGCCAAAGACGCTGTCCGCGGCGCCGTGTTTACCAAACTTGGCAATGCTATAGCCATCGCGGCGCGCGGCGGCACCGACCCGGAAACCAACTTCAGTCTGCGCATGGCCATAGACAGCGCCAAGGCCGCCAATATGCCCTCGGCGAACATCCAGCGCTCCATTGACCGGGTTAAAGACAAAAATGCCGCTCAGCTTCAGGAAGTCATGTACGAAGGCTACGGCCCGGGAGGCACGGCTATACTAGTGGAATGCGCGACCGACAACATCAACCGTACCTACCCGGATGTTAAACTGGCCTTTTCCAAGCATGGCGGCAACATCGCCGAGAAGGGCGCCGTCGCCTTCCAGTTCGAGCACCGGGGTATGGTCCGCGTAAAAGGGACGGGCGATGACGTGCTGATGCAGGCGCTGGACGCCGGTGCTGACGACGTCCAAGAAGAAGATGGCGAGTCGGTCATTTACACTGACCCCAAAGAGCTTGCCAAAGTACGGGACACGCTGCACGCGGCCGGCCTGGAAGTGTTGTCGGCCGAGCTTACGTATGTACCGAACAACACGGTAGAAATCACTGATCCCGGCACGGCCGGCAAAGTTATGCGGCTCATGGACGCGCTGGACGATATCGACGACGTAACAAATACGCATGTTAACTTCGACATTCCCGAGGAAATCCTCAATGGCTGAAACTACGCTCATCGCGGGTGTGATTTTAAGGAACGAAAACGGCCAATATTTATTAGTCCAGGAAAAAAAGACTAATGTGTACGGCTTATGGAATTGGCCGGCCGGACATGTCGATCCCGGGGAAACCTTGCAGCAGGCAGCCGTACGCGAAGCCAAAGAGGAAACCGGATACAAGGTTAAGCTTCTAGACGATAAACCAATGTACGAAGGCCAGGGTCATACCGGCACTACGAATAGGGTTCATTTGTTTAAAGGTGAAATTGTCGGAGGTACACTTAAGTTCCAGGCCGACGAACTCTTAGGCGCCAAGTGGTTTTCCGTAGATGAAATTATCCAACTTGATAATGCGGGCAAATGCCGCGGGCAATGGATTATGGCCGGTTTGCGCATTATGGAGAAAGCTTCGTGAGGATCCTTGGCATTGATCCCGGCACGGGCATCTTGGGATTCGGTGTGATTGAAGCTAGCGGTGGCAAGGCGCAGCTTGTGGACGGCGGCGTCATCCGTACGCCGGCCAAAGAGGATGACGCCGTACGCTTGCAAACAATCTTCGAAGAAATTACCGATATTATCGCCCAATCAAAGCCGGAGGTTATGGCGGTCGAAAAGTTATTTTTCGCGAAGAACGTGACGACAGCCATGACGGTTGCCCAGGCCCGCGGCGTAGTGCTGCTTGCCGGCAAGCAGGCCGGATTGGATATTTATGAATACACCCCATTACAGATTAAGCAGGCGCTTACCAGCTACGGACGCGCTGAAAAACATCAGGTGCAAGAGATGGTGCGGATGGTACTGGACCTTAAGGAAGTTCCCAAACCCGATGATTGCGCCGACGCCCTGGCGGCCGCTATTACGCACAGCATGACTGTGCGATAATAAGATTAATGATCGCGACATTATCCGGGGTAGTAAGCGAAAAACTGGCAGACGTCGTCGTGCTGGACGTGCAAGGCGTGGGGTACGGGCTGCTGGTTCCAGCCGAAGATTACGGCCGGCTGAAGGTCGCAGACCCCGCGAAACTGTACGTTTATGAACATATCCGCGAACAGTCCCATGACCTTTTCGGGTTTTTAGAGCTTGACACTAAGGCGCTGTTCGAACAATTGCTTGAAGTGAACGGTGTCGGACCAAAAATGGCACTTAACATGTTAAGTATTGCGTCATCAGCCGATGTCCGACAGGCGATAGCCGGCGGGGATGTCACATTCATCAAGCAGGCCAATGGTGTGGGCAAACGGGTGGCTGAGCGGGTGGTCGTAGAATTGAAGGATAAGGTCGGTTTAATCGGGATAGACCTCGACACGGCCGGCTTGCTGAAGGGTGAACAGGACTTATTAAAAGACGAGGCGGTCGAGGCGCTCGTGGCGCTTGGCTACACGGCGGGCGATGCCGGCCGTTCCCTATCGAACATCGACCCCGAGCTTCCTACCGAAGAACGTATCAGATTAGCACTAAAAGAAACCGCCAAGTGACCATACCGAAGCTTAAACTGTCTGATGGCCACGAGATACCGCAGATCGGCCTTGGTACCTGGAAAGTAAAAGACGAGGCTGAGTTCAACACTTCGTTTGAGGCTGCCATAGAGGCCGGCTATCGCCATATTGATACGGCCCAGGCGTATGGCAACGAGCAATTCTTAGGCGCCGCCTGGACGCGCCTTGAACTCGATAGGAAAAACCTGTTTATCACTACTAAAATTGCGGTTACCAATTTTGGCTACCAAAGGGCAAAGCGCGCATTTGATGAATCGCTCGCTAATCTGCAGACTAATTACGTTGATTTGCTGCTGCTGCATTTCCCCGTAACTCTGCTTCGGAAAAAGGCCTGGAAGGCGCTGGAGGAAATCCATGCTGCTGGCGGTGCCGCGTCCATAGGGGTAAGCAACTACACAATACGGCACCTTGAAGAGATGAAAGAATACGCTAAGGTTATGCCGGCCGTAAATCAGGTGGAGCTGCACGTTTTTCTGCAGCAGCCGGAACTGCTCGAATACTGCCGCAAACATGACATTGTCGTAGAGGCGTATTCACCGCTGGCGCACGGCGAAGCCATGGACGATCCGGCGGTAGCCGCCATCGCCAAAAAGCACGGCAAAACCTATGCCCAGGTTATGCTGCGCTGGCTGGTGCAAAAGGGGCTGGTCATTTTGCCGAAATCCGTCACACCGTCCCGAGTGCGGGAAAATCTGGCCGTGTTCGAGTTTACGCTTGACGATGAAGATATGAAAATACTGGCCGGACTCGACCGCGATATGCGTACCTGCTGGAGTCCTGTCCACATCCCCTAAGGAACGATAGGTTATACTAATAAGGTAATGATTGATCGAATCGTAAACCCCGGCCCGGATGAGGACGAACCGCAGGAAATTGAGCTGGAAGCTACCCTGCGCCCCAAGGACTTCAAACATTATATAGGCCAGGAACGGTTGAAGAGCAATATACAGCTGGCCATCGACGCCGCCACGAAGCGTGGCGAGCCGCTAGATCACGTTCTGCTGCACGGCCCGCCGGGCCTAGGTAAAACGACGATGGCCAGCGTCATCGCCCATGAAATGGGTGCCCAGATCCGCGTAACCAGCGGCCCGGCTATCGAACGGGCCGGCGACCTGGCCAGCCTGCTCACCAACCTGCAGGACGGCGACATCCTCTTTATAGATGAAATCCACCGCCTGAACCGCACCGTGGAAGAAGTGCTGTACTCCGCTATGGAAGACTTCAAACTGGACATCATGATGGGCAAAGGCCCTTCGGCGCGTTCCCTCAGGCTGGACCTGCCGAAGTTTACTATTATCGGCGCCACTACCCGCACGGGATCGCTTGCCGCGCCGCTGCGCGACCGGTTCGGCATCATACACCGCCTGGATTTTTACAATCCTGAAGAGATACGAAAGATAATCGAACAATCAGCCAGGATCCTTAAAGTCAGGATTGATTCCGCGGCCGCCGCTGAACTAGGTAAGCGCTCCAGGCTAACTCCGCGCATTGCCAACCGGCTATTAAAACGGGTTCGCGACTACGCGGACGTCAACGGCGACGGTATTATAGATGTGCCGCTGAGCCTGCGCGCTTTCGAGTTGTTCGATGTCGATGAATTGGGCCTTGATAATGCCGACCGCAGTCTACTCATCGCTATCATTGAAAACTACGACGGCGGTCCGGTTGGCGTGGAGACGCTGGCCGCCCTGACCGCGGAAGAGCGTGGAACCATAGAAGATTTTTATGAGCCGTATTTGTTACAGATCGGCTTATTGGAGCGGACGCCCCGCGGCCGCAAGGCAACTCGCAAAACGTACAAGCATCTAGGTAAAAAACCGCACGGGGGCGAGCGGCAGTCATCTTTGTTATAGCTTCGCCTAGGCAGTGCTTGAAGGTATACTAAAGCCATGGACCCTCAGGCAGCTCCAGCAGTTCCGGCGCCGGATCCAAATAGCCGCGTGCCTAACACTTTGCCGGTGACCGAACCGGGCGAGCGCACAGTCTGCGTGGTGAAGCGGCACCCGATCGGCATTGTCGGCCTGTACATCATGTGCGCCCTTGTGCTGGCTGTTACTGCGACGCTGGCCTTTGTAGTGGCGCCGGGCGCCGCTAATGGCAGTACAAGTCAGGCCGCGCTTGTCGGCGCGCTGGTCTTTCTGGTCGTATTGGTAATCTGCATCAGTTTCGTATGGATTGCCCGGCAGATTTATTGGGGCAACAGCTGGACGGTCACTACAGACAGCCTCACACAGGTCAGTCGGACCGGCCTGTTTACCAGGCAATCCAGCCAGCTTTCGCTGCAGGACCTGGAAGACGTTACCGCGCAGCAGAACGGCGTGCTGGCCGATATGTTTCATTTCGGTGTGCTAAGGGTTGAAACGGCAGGCGAAACCAGCAAGTTTGTCTTTCCATATTGCCCGAACCCTAATTATTACGCGCAGCAGATATTGCAAGCCAGGGAAGCATTTGAACAGAACCGACGGGCAGAAGAAAGCGCTTACCAGCCTGTGCCAGCCGCTTCGCCACCCAATCCAGCTCCACAGCCGGGGCCGGGGTACGACCAGGGCAAGAACCCCTAGAATTCGCTGGCTTACTGCTGGAACGGATTGCTGCGCGCCTCGTTGAACAGCGTTTGCACGTTGACGCTGTTGTCGTTAAGCGACTGCAGCTGCTTCGCGACAGATTTATCGATACGCGGCACTCTTGCGGCTTGCACTTGGCCTGTCACTGAATCGCTGGAAGGCTGCACATTGTCCAAAGTATTAATCCTTAGCAGTACAAAACCGTAGAGTACGGCCACGAAGATTACAAATCCCAGGAAACTGAAACGCCGGGCCTTCTCAACGACAGCGTCTGTTTTGGCAAGCAGAGTTTTAATGTCAGGTTTCTTCGGATTCATGGCTTTATATACTCGTTTAAGATTAAGTTAAAGTCCACATATGCCGGATTTGCAGGGTCGGGTTGCAGCGCGATGCTTTCTACTTGCGAGGTCCGCCGGTTATGTTCCAGGGCGCTTAAGAAATTGATGAACGCCACATATTTAACCGGGTGGTTAGAGTCGCTTTTGATGGTGATCGGCAGCTGATAGACTCCCGGGATACTTTTAACCGGCGTTAATTGCGACAGGCTGGCAGCCTTAGTGTTAGCGGCGGAGGGCGCCGGCGAGGCGCCGCTCGTACCGGTTGAAGGGGCTGTCCCGTTCGGCAGGTTGCCGAGCGTTGAAGCGGGGAAGGTTATGGAAGCCAGGCTAACACCGTTGGCTGCCGCGATGTTGACAATCTCACGCACAGCCTCGGCCTGGTTTTTATCTTGCGGTACTACGGCCTCGGCTATCTTGTTGAGGTCGCTATATGTCTGAATATCCTTTTTATCCCTATTCAAGCTGAGCTGTTCCTGGTCAAGCGCCTGGCTCTTGGCCTTCTGAGCGGTTAATTCGTTGGCCTTTGAACCAAGCAGCTTGTTGGTGCCGTAAGTGCCGCCGAGCAGTCCCGCGAAAAGCACGGCGAGCGCTATTATGAGTATAAGGTGAAGACGTTTGCTGCTCATGGCTTCGCGCTCTTATTATTAATGAACAGGAAGGGATTATTGCGAGCGAAGAGCGCGCGTATGCTGACGGTACAAGGGTATGCGGCGTTGGTCTGCGAGCTGCTGTCGCACGTGATGCTGACGATGTCCGCTTTGCTGAAAATTTCATTTTTGGGGTCGCTCAGGTTGACTTGAACCTGAGTGGCCGTCTTGTAATCGGTCGCGTCGGCAGTTATGTCTATACCTCCTTGCGTCTGGGGAATAGACAGGCCCGTCAAATTGGCATTGTTAGGTATGGTGGCGGCTATTTGCTTGATCAGCTGTGAAAATAATACCTCCTGGCTCAGTACCTTAACCGTCAGCCTGAAATTGTTGCTGATGCTCTGCACTTGCTGCTGGACTGCTGAAGAGTTTTCTTTCTGGAAGGCTGCCTGGGCCACGGCGTTCTGCTGCCGGTAGTGGGTCGTGGATTGATGCAGGGTCAAAAGCCCGTAGGTTGCCAGGCCGCCCAAACCAATGAAAGCGATCAAAAACGCTACGAACCACTTGCGCAGGACCACGTTGCGCCGCGCGTACACGTAGCCGGTCTTAAGATCGGGAGGCAGTAAATTAATTATGAAGAAACATCTCCTTTGACTGGACCATGCTCAGGCCGGCTACGGTGGCATACATCGGACGGTCGGCTATTTCGGGCGGGCGCAATCCCTTGTAATCGAAATATTGCCATGGATCAGTGTGGCGCACGGCCATGCGCAACGCGGCGGTGAAGTACTCGCTTAAACCGGGCATATTGGCGCCGCCGCCCAGGATTACAATTTGTTTAACCGGACGCTCAGAACCATACCGTTCTTCGTAATAGCGCAGCATTCGGCGGATTTCTTTTACTATCTGCTCCAGGATCGGTTCCAACGCTTCCTTAATTTCGTGCTGCTTTTTGCTCACGCTTAAGCCGTAGCGGGTCTTTATCAAACCGGCAGCATCATCAGACACGTGCAGCTTGCTCTTGATGTTATTGGTGAATATTTCACCGCCGCCCTGCACGGTACCGGTTACCAGCATGTGCTCGTCAAAAATACTGATATCCGAGGACTGCGAACCAAAATCAATAATGAATGACGGCTCGTTGCTGTTGCTGTCCATAGAGAAAAGCCTGCCGGAGGAACTAAGCGTGGGTTCGATCAGCACCGTTTCCAGGCCCATCATTTGCGCGAGCCCCAAGTAGGAGTCAACAATTACACGCGGTACTGCTACTGCGAAAAGCGCCGTACTATCAGCGGTCTGCCTGACTACGTCGTAATCCAGGTACAGCTCCTCGAGTGGCATTGAGATGTACTGCTCGGCTTCCAGCTCTACGGCCTCCTTCATCTCCTTGGGCTGCAGTTTCGGCAGCTGAATCGAACGGGTAAAGGTACGGTATGCAGGTATTGCAAGAGCCACCCGGTTAGTAGTGATGTCTCCTACAAGATTATGTTTGAACAGCTCAAGGGAGGCTTGCGCGATGACCTCGGGCCGGGTAACCACGCCGTCCTTCAGGGCGTCCTTGTCAAAGCGGGCAAAGCCATAGCCTATAACTTTATGGTGTGGAGTCTTTGCCTTGGCCGATGGCTTTGACGGCTGTTCAGCCAGCTGCATAACTTTAAGCGACCCATGGCCAATATCCATGCCGAATACCGGCTTATCATGAAAGAAGTTAGGGATTTTAGGATTTTTCATATGCTAATGCCCACCCAAGCACAGGGATGTTAGCCCTAGTATACCAAACCAGCACGCCTGTTCGGCGTCGTGATTATGTAAAACCGTTATGCTTTTCTATAATTATAGCGATGAGACGAAATCAGGCCGGCTTCACATTGGTGGAGCTGATGGTGAGCTTAGCGATAGTAGCTATTTTAGGTGGAAGCGCCTTCACGCTGTTTACGTCGCTGCTGCACAGTGCCATCGTATCCCAGCGGCAAGCCGTGGCTTCGACTCTGGCAACCAACCAAATGGAATATCTCAAATCTTTGCCGTATGACCACCTGGCTGTGGCCGGCGGCGCCATCGTTTCCAATACTACTATACCGGCGTCGTACACCAAAAAAATCCAAGGGCTTACCTATACGATCAAAACCAGCATTTCCTATGCCGACGATGCTTATGACGGCTGCGGGTCGTATCCTAACCAGACACTCAAGCAAAAGTATTGCCGCAACTACCCGCCCCCGACTGGCGCGCCGAGTCCGGATACAAACCCCGGCGACTATAAAGACGTAATGGTGGTAGTCACCGACCCTTCCGGTACGCGCCTGGCATCCGTAGATACGCAAATATCCGCACTGGTTGCCGAAACGGCCAGCAATACCGGCGCGTTATTCGTAAACGTCGTCGATGACAGCGGCCAGCCGGTCGTGGGCGCGACAGTTACAGTCACGAACAGCTTTACGAGTCCGGCGGTGAACGTATCGGATACTACCGACCAAAACGGCTTGGTGATTTTTTATGACCTGCCGCCCAGCACGACTAACTACCACTATCAGATTACTGCTTCGAACAGCGGCTATTCCAGCCTTACGACCATACCGCCGTCAGGTACGCTGCAGCCGACATACCCGAACCAGAACCTGATTGTCCAAAGTTCATCGTATGTTACCCTGACGCTTAAACCGCAAGGCACGAACAGCCTAGTTATAGAAACCACTGATGTAAACGGCTCCGCGCTGCCCGGTGTGAAGGTGTATGCGAAGGGCGGATATAAGAAATACACCGCCACCAGCGATACCAGCTATTATTACGACAACATGAATCCGTCGGACACCCGGCCGGCCACTGACGCTAACGGCCTCGCGGCCCTGACTAACCTGGTGCCCGGCAGCTACATATTCTGCGGCGACAACGGGGATACTAACTGCAAAATCGGCAATACTACATATTACCTGGCGGCAGCCATTCCGTACGGCGGAAATATCGCGCTGCAGCCTATCACCGTGCCCACATATGACCCTTCCAACCCCCCCGACACGACATATTCCTACAACGGTGTGAACTATCTGCAAAAGGTACGATTGATGCTGACTACCAACGCCGGCTTCCCTCGGGTGAGCAGCTTGTCTCCATATGATGTAAGCGCCTCCGGCGGGACGTTATCCAACTTCGCCTTTACGATCAAAGGGGCAAACTTACCGTGTAGCAGTTCGCCCGGGAGCTGTTCCACGAGCGTGAAATTCACGCAAAGCGGTTCTACATATACGTCGTCGTGCACCGGTTCTTCCAGCGGCGTGCAGCTCAACTGCACCGTTAATTTGTCAGGCGCTAACACAGGTACCGCCCAGATCGTCATAACGGCGGGTGGCAATACGCTTACGCTGCCGACCGACCCATTGCAAGGAGACTTAAGTGTTACGCCGTAAACTCCGGCTCCGTGGCAATGAAGCAGGCTTCAGCCTGGTGGAGCTGCTGGTTGTTATCAGCCTGATCGGCATTATTTTCGCGACGTTCAGCTCGTTCTTTACCAATTACCTCATCCTGTATTCCAAGTACCAGCAGGATAGCCTGAACTTCGGCGAAATGGCCCAGCAATCCCAGCGAGTAGCCCAAGTCTTGCGCGGGGTAACGGATCTCGTTTCGGAATCCTCCAATGACCTGTCGGCCTATGCTTATTTTTCACCGTCGGACACGTACGTGTCGATTGTCCACTACTACTTGGCACAGGGAGGCACAAAACTAATGGTCGATGTAACCCCGATGACCGCCAACCCGCCTGTCGGGTCGCCCATTGCCGGCCAGATGAAAACGTATACCGTGATTAACAACTACTACAAGGCTCCCGGCAGCAGCCTGTTCACGTATTATGACGCGAACGGGACGGTACTGGCACCGCCTATCGGGGATGAGCATAGTATCCTGCAAATACAGGTGAACCTGTCCGAGCCGGCCTCGCACGGCAGCAAGAGCCAGAGCCTCAGCGTCACGGTAAGCTTACGAAACAGGAAGACGAACTTATGATACCGGCGCTGCTGGCGATAATACTGGCTTTCGGGATTATGGCGACCTCGATCGTGGAGGTAACGCTGAATAACCTTGGCATAACGGGCAATATTGTTAAAAGCCAGCAAGCGTTCAATGTTGCCGAGGCCGGTATTAATTATTATTTATGGCATCTCAATCACAACAGCACCGACTACAAGGACGGCGGCACGACGCCTTCTACGCCGGATCCGCAGCTCGGCTATGGGCCGTACACCCACACCTACGTTGATGGCAACGCGGTGAATGAGGGGACATATACATTGTGGATCAACCCGGCGGGCAGCGGTTCGTCGGTTGTAACCGTCCGCTCCATAGGCGTAGCGGCCGGCACCAACATCAAACGTACCGTTCAAGCCCAGGTTGGGTCCCCGTCGTTCGCGAGTTATGCCGTAGCTTCGGATTCGGCGCTGTGGTTCGGCAACACTGAGTCGGCCAGCGGCCCGGTGCATTCCAACCAGGGTGTCCGTATGGACGGACCGAGCAGCTCGACAGTCAGCAGCGCTAATGCCACGTATGTACCGTCAAACCAGCTGGGAGGGGACGGCGGCAGCCATCCGGGCGTGTGGTGCAGCTCGCTTATTACCGCGCCGGTGAACTGCAATACCCGGCCTAAAACGGCCTGGACTTATCCGGTGCCATTGGTTGACTTCAATCAGGTATCAAGCAGCCTTTGCATCATGAAGAAAGTAGCGTTCACATCAGACTCCAGCACTGCTTCGCTGGCAGCACAGTCAAACGCATGCACGCAAGTGCCCACCAACCGGACTGCAGCGTATCTGCCTAGACGCAGCAGTACTTTCAGCAGCACGCGCGGCTACCTGGTAGTACTGAATAATAACAATACCTATAACCTATATAACGTTAACGGCGAGAATGACCAGGCTACTCCGTACACGTCGGCACTGACCACCCAGTCCGTAGCAACTAATATCAGCGTCCCCTCGTCCGGGGTTATCTTTGCCGAAGATAATGTGTGGGTTCTTAGCAACCCGACCTACCATGGAAGGGTAACGATTGCCGCCGGCAGGCTTTCAAGCACCAACAGCTCCACATACGCGGACGTCAACATAGCCGGGCCGATCGTGTACAGTACCAAAAATGGGTCTGATGCCATTGGGTTGGTCGCCCAGGATTCGGTCGTGGTAAAACCGTACGCCCCGCCTGCCAGCGGTTCATTTAACTTTGAAGTCGACGGCGCCCTGCTGGCCCAAAGCGGGGAAGTCTGGTATCCGGGTACGTACGAGACTAACCCGAACCGCTGTACGCGCGGCTGGACCAACGCCAATCAGCAGTTCTTGTTTTACGGATCGGTTGCCACGCGCCAGACCTGGACCTGGACCTGGCTGGACGGCAATTCGCAATGTGGAGACGCCGCGCATGATCCGGCGAATGGCTACATTTCCGGCATCGAGAATAACACCACGCAATATGACTATAACCTCGAGTACGCGCCGCCGCCGAGCTATCCGTTGACGTCAGGCTATAACATCCTGTCCTGGCGCGAAGTCCTTACCCACCCGTGAGAATTATTGCTGAGCCGCAACCATCTGCTCGACCGGTGCAAAATCGTCGCTGAAAACCACGCCGGCCGAGTGTTTATAGGCCAATTCATTGCCTTCGACTTTTTTTAATCCCGCGTTTTCCGAAGCTAACCTATTCAGCCCGGGCTGCAAGGGCCTGTGGCTGGCAAGCAGCAGTATACTCTGGAGGTCTTTTGGCCCTTTGGTTTTATCGATACGATATAGCTGCACATAGGCGAATGATTGCCTATACGTACGCGCTATAGACGCTACGTACTTGGCGCCTGCCCCTGACGGCGCAGAGAATATATTGACCGCCACAACCCCGCCGTATGACAGGGAATCGCTTATATGGCCGGTAGCTTGCCGGGTTAATAGCTGAAAGGGCGGGGTTGAGTTTGTAAATGCGTCCAGGTAGATCATGTCGTAGCGCACTCTATTTCTGTTTAGGTAATCGCGGCCATCTTCGTTGAAAACCTGAAATTGAGAATTAGGCGCAAAGCCGAAATATTCCTTGCTAATAGGCAGGAGTTCTTTATCGATCTCCACCACGTTGATCTTGGCTTGGGGCTGTTTCTGTTCAAGTATGCCCGGCAGTGTAAAAGCACCCCCGCCTATTACGAGGTATTTTTTATGATTAGCAGGCAGTGAAGACACATCGGAAAGGGTACGCG
>CAYLML010000006.1:0-14664 GCA_964384985.1 uncultured Candidatus Saccharibacteria bacterium
CCGGGTATCATTATCGCTTACTTTTCAGTACGCGACATATTTCCGTATTTCGACCGCCGGCTGCCGATTGGGGTCGCCGTATTCGTTACCTATGCCCTTGGCGCGTACGTGCTGGTGCCGGCGATCATTCGCCTATGGCGGATAATCCGGCCGGCCGATCATTTGCCGCTATACTGTGTAACCCCTGACGGTTTTGCTTCGGATCCGCTGAACGTTGGCATCATTGCTACCCGGCGGCAACTGGTCAAAAGCATGGAGCAGGCCGGATGGCACGTGGCCGATCCGCACCAGCCGCGCAACCTGGTGCGGCACGCCCTAAGCACGGTCTATGGATGGCAGTACCCGAACGCGCCGGTCAGCAGCCTGTACCTCTTCGGGCGAAGGCAGGATATAGCGTTCGAGATACCGCTTGAAGGCGCAGCCGGGGGCAGGCACCACGTGCGTTTTTGGGCAACCACGTATGAAGATAAACGTCCGTTCGGCATCCATAATATCCATTGGCAGCACCGGCGCGCCCAAGTGTACGGCGACAACCTGCTGTGGGTTGGCGCCGCTTCGCTGGATGTCGGTATAAACTTCATCCGCCACAACCTTCAGCTAACGCATATGATCGACCCTGACACGAATAAGGAGCGCGAATTGATCGTCAATGGCCTGCAAGACAAAGGGCTCGTTAAAAAAATACAATCCATCAAGCTTGGGGAGCCCTACCGGCTGATTAACAGGGTGATCAGCGGTTCGCTGCATACTGACGGCCAGATGGCAATTATCCGCCTCAAAAAGTAGCCTAAGTACTTTTTAGTCCGGGTATGTTGCCGCCCGTGACCAGCAGCACGAACAATACGATCGCTATCACGGCGATGATAACGACCACACTCCACACAAAGGTGGAGAACCCGCCTCCCGAATCGCCGGCAGCGTCCTCGGCTTGACGGTTGCGCTCGGCGGCGGTGGCATCCTCTATTGCCAGCATGACATCGCCCTCATGGGACACGATGTCGTCGACAGCTTCATCGGTCTGAGCGTCGTCAAGATCGGTGCTTTCAGGTTCAACGGTTTCTGCTGGTTCGGATTCATCCGGCTCGTCTTTTTCCTCGGGCTCGTCTTGTTTGTCCGGTTGTTCCGGTTCTTCCTTCTTCTTGCGTTTGCGGGCTGGCTTGGACGCGGTGATACTTTCGGCTAAGTCATCCAGCTTCTCGATTGATATCGGCTGGGCGGAGGCGTCGCTGACTGCTATTTGTTTTCGGAGCTTGTCAGGCAGCTGCGGCGCAGTTTTAGCAGATTTGGTTTTGGGCGCGCGTTCAGGCTCGGCCGGAACTTCGGCTTCTGGTACGTCCGGCAGTTTAGGGTCCATCATGGCATCCACGCTTCTCTCCAAAGCTTCCTGCTCAGAAGTTTTCTTAGGCTCGCCTTTACTCTTATCACGCATGTGCTTATACCTGCTCAGTCTACCAGACTGCAACTTCGACAGTAAAGCTTCAGACAGCTCAAGCTACGGGTATTTCAGCCGGGTAGTCGAGCGGCACGCGGTTCGAAACGGTCTGCCGGTTCGGGAAGTGCTTACTTAATAGTTCCTCGTCTTCTTTGCTAAGCTGCCAACCGAGCGCTCCCATATTTTCGTCGAGATGCTCAAGTCTGGTCGTTTTCGGAATTGTCACGACGTTTGGCTGGGCAATAATCCAATTCAGGGCTACTTGGTAGGCTGTCTTGTTGTACTTCCTGCCTAGTTCCCTGAGCATATCGCCTTGATCGAGCAGGCCCTTTTCAAGCGGACCCCATGCTGTAATCAGAATGTCGTTTCGCTGCGCGTAATCGGTAATGCCGCGAGCCTCGGCTTCGCGCATTTGCACGCTGTAGTGGACCTGGTTGCACACCAGCTTGTTAGCTGTCAGTTTCTGCGTTTCTTCAAACCGCTTTACTGTAAAGTTAGAAACGCCGATGTTTTTTACGACACCTTCGCTGACAAGTCGATCGAGAGCACGCATTACGTCGGCGGTGGAGTGTAGTGGAGCCCGATGCAACAGGTACAAATCGATGTATTCAGAGTTTAGCCGACGCAAACTGGCTTCGGCCGCGCGGATGACCCCGTCATAACCGCCTGAGAGGCCCTCATACACCTTTGTGGTGATAATAAGTTTGGCGCGGTCATGGCCTTTAATCGCCTCTCCTACCAGCTCTTCGCTGTGCCCCGCGCCATACATCTCGGCAGTATCTATGTGCGTGATGCCGCGTTTGAGCGCCCCGGCTATCGCCGCAACATCCGCTTCGTCCGCAGATTTATCGACCGTATTGCCGCCTCCCATATGCCAGGTGCCTAAACCATAGACCGGCAAAGAAAAGCCTGATTTCAGGGTTTTTATGGGAATATCCATTGGTTTTATTCTAGCAGTGCGCGACGCAGTTTTCTGTATAAAATATTGCGGTTGTCATTAAATTGTGGTTATATATCAACAACGTGGCAGTCTTAACCGCCGTGCGCTTCCGTTTAGCGAACAACATGGCAGACGCTAAAACCACTGCAAGCGGATCTTCATTAACTTAAACGGAGATTTCGTAATGTCAAAAGAAGACGACATGAAATTCTATGAGGACCACCTCAAGCACTGGCGTAGCTGGGGCTCGTGGTTCAGCTGGGGATCGCCGGTCGGATTGGGGTTATTCTTCATTTCGATCGCCTTCTGCGTCTGGCTGCTTGGCCAGACCTTCGGCTGGAGCTAGTCCGGCTGACCTAAAACAGCGCTGTCGTTTTGGCCGCGCTGTTTTTGTTTTTGCAAAATCCCACTGCCGACAAATGAAGCTGCCAGAATCATTAATCCACCTGTCAGCTCATGCGGGGCCGGACGCTCATTGAACAATGCATACGCCATAATTGCCGCGAAAACCAGCTCGGTTGATGTTATGACGGTGCCTACGTTTACGTCAAAGTGCTGGAAACCGTAAAGCAAAAGGTTAGAGCCCGCAATTAACACCACCGCAAACAATACGGTTAGGGCCGTGCCCCGTATGCTCGCATGACGGATAATTTCTTGCCCCGAAAAAATTGTGACCATAAAAGTAAAAACGGTTCCTATCAAATATTGCAAACTAAGCACGGCGTTACGATCTACGCCTGTAAGCTGCTTGCGAAAAATGTTAGCTATGCCATCGCATACACCGGCAGCTATACCATAGAGCAGCCCCAAGTTGCCGGCTAGCAAAGCGTTGGCGTAGACACTGAGTCCCGCCAGCGCCAGCACGATGGCTATAATTTTGTAAACTGATAGCCCCTCTCGCAATATTAGCGTTCCTAAAATGAATGAGATCACCATATTTGCCGCATAGTATGTGAAAAGGCTGTTAGCGACTGTTGTGTTTTCAATGGCTGAAGTAAAGAATAGTACTACCAGGGCGAACAATATGCTAAGCGCCGCCGCGGCCGGCAGTTTCGATTGTGGCACTATGAACGTCTTCTTTTTTATCAATCCATACAAGACTAAAAACACAAGGACTAAGGCGTAGCGTACTGCAACCTGCGCGTTATTTCCCCACATCGGGGCCACTTCGCGGACAAGTATGCCGGTGGTAGCGTACAGAAACGCTGCACCGAACAAGGCCTCCGCTCCGCTGACCGTACGCTTCTTCTTCAAGGCGCGAGGCGGTTAATGTCGCGCGGGAAGAGGGTGGCTTCCTTGACATTGTTAAAGCCGATGATTTTTTCGGTTAGGCGCTCCAGGCCCAGACCGAATCCGCCGTGCGGCGGCATGCCGTAGCGCATGGCAGTCAGCAGCGGCGCGAAGCCGGGATCTTCCGGGTCGCCTTTGGCCAGGCTTTTCAGCTGTTCTACCAGCACGTCGTAGCGGTTTTCACGCATGCTGCCGGTGGTGATTTCAACGCCGCGGAACAATAGGTCGATACGATCGGCAATTTTCGGGTCGTCATCGTTAGCCTTGTGATAAAACTTCATTTCGGAGGCCGGCCATTCACTCACGAATACGGCTTCGGAACCAAGGTTTTTCTTGGCGTATTCGCAAATCCAGCGCTCTTCGTCCGGCCGCAGGTCTTTCTCGCCGACCGTGTCTTCTCCGGTAGCCTTGCTGTATTTTTCGTGGATGTCATGCATGGTTAGCACCGGCAGCTCAACCGGCAAAATCGGTTTGGTGGCGTTCCAGCGCTTCAGTTCGGTTTCGTGCGCGGCCCAGGCGGCATCAACCGACGCCCGCAATAGGCCGCTCAGGAACTTTTCGAGCTCCTTGAGCGTTATAAAGCCCATTTCCCCGTCAACGGAGGTGTATTCAGTCATGTGCCGTGTGGTAGCGCTTGGCTCAGCCCGGTAAACCGGGGCGATTTCATACGCGCGCTCGAACACGCCGACCATCATTTGCTTATAGAACTGCGGGCTTTGGGCGAGCGTGGCAACCTTGCCGAAATAATCGAGCTTGAAGACCTCGGCGCCACCTTCCGTCGCCTCGGCCAGCAGTTTGGGAGTGTGGATTTCGGTAAAGCCATGCTCGTCGAAATATTGCCTGATGGCCGCTGTGGTGGTCGCCTGGATTTCAAACACGGCCCGCTCCTGCAGGTTGCGCAGGCCGAGTACGCGGTGTTCGAACAAGGTGTCCAGGTTTTCCGGCTTGTGGCTGAGAGGCTTGTCGATTTCGATTGGCGGTTCATCGGTTACCGGTACCATCACACTGATTTTGGCGTCATGCAGTTCGGCGCCGCCCGGAGCACGCGGCTCTTCAACCGCCTTGCCTTCCACGGCCAGCACCGTGCCGATTTGCAGGCCGCGTAGCTTCTCGACTTCGTCCTTGTCCTGTATGACAACCTGTATCAGGCCGCGTCGGTCGCGGACGTTTATGAACGTTAGCCCGCCAAGCAGGCGTTTCTTGTGCAGCCAGCCCTCAATGCGTACGGTTTTCCCGATGTGGGCTTGCAAGTCGCTGCTTAATGTTCTCATGAAGCCCTATTCTATCACTTCTTCCTCTGTTTTAACAGGGGTTTTGTCGGGTTTGTCTTGGTCCTTGGCCGGTTTACCGGTCTTTCGGACCGCGGGATGGCGAGCGGCTACGGCCTCCAGGTCGGCATATTGGTCAAAGTCATCACCCGGAACATGCCCGACCAGCTGGCGCAATATGTCTTCGACGCTGATGATACCGACATACTCTTCCATGCTGTTAATTACCGCGAAGGCCGGGTGGTTAGTAACAAAAAAGGCGTGCAGGGCTTCACCCAAGCTGTCGTTTTCATGCACATAGTACACGGTAGGCTGCATGATATCCCGGACATGGCCTTTGCTATCGATTCCCAGCCGGCTGAACGCCAGCATGCCTGTGAACGGGCCTTTGGCCTTTTCGCGCACCAGGGCATACTCCTGCCCGCTCTCATGCACTTCGTTAATCAGGATCGGGCCTATCGTGTCGCCGGCGGATATTGTCTTGACCTTTTTGCGAGGCGTCATGATATCCGCTACCAAGTGGTCGTCAAAGCTAAGGGCCCGGGTTGCGATCTCTAATTCTTCGGCAGTAAACCGGCTGTCTTCCTGGTGTTTTTGCTGCTCCAGCAGCCGCACTAAGTCATCCCGTTCATATAACTTAGTATGCGCCGGTGCCGTGTAGCGGCGCTCTACCACGCTGGCGCCGCGGCTGAGCCACGGATGCAAATAGTTTAACGCCCAGGCGATTGGCGGCGTTACCATGACCGTCAGCCAGGTCCCGAGTTTAGTGGTACGGCTCGCCGGTACCAGCGAAAAAGCTATCCACAGCAGCGGGCCGACAATGAGCAGACTGACCCAGATGTGCAGTTCCCGAGCCAGGAGTATAAGGCCGCCGGCGCTGGTCAGACCGATATAAAGCCAGAGCAGGCCGCGCAAACTATTGCCGTACGCCACTGCCCGATACAAAGTCCTCGCCGTCTGGTCATGACGTTCGGCGCGCCGCTTAAGCTCGCGTACAGGCAGCCGAAAATAGGTTTTGCGCACTACAACGCCGCCCAGCGATAACAGCAATAAGATTGCGGCGTATATGATATTACTCATGCTTTTTAGCTTATACTACTCCGGTTAATTGCAAAACAGCAGGGTACTGTATACTTTAACAGTACATAAACGGAGTATGATGCATGTCCAAGCAGTTTTGGGGAGTAGTTATATTAGTAATCGTCATTTTTGGCGGTATTTTCGCGCTCACCAGCAACAAAACGGCTAACGCGCCGAGCAAAGGCGGCTCATCAAGCACGCTTACCAATCATATTGAAGGCCAGGGCAAGTCCGGCGTCACGCTCGTAGAATACGGCGACTACCAATGCCCTTATTGCGGCCAAGCTTATCCCGTGATCAAGCAGGTCCAGTCCGATTTGAACGACCAGATATACTTCCAGTTCCGTAATTTCCCGCTCGTTAGTATCCACCAGAATGCTTTCGCCGGGGCCCGCGCGGCCGAAGCGGCCGGACTGCAGGGTAAATTCTGGCAGATGCACGACGCCCTGTACGAGAGCCAAAGCCAGTGGGACTCATCAAACGATCCCGTGTCTTTCTTCAACCAGCTGGCAAAGCAAATCGGCTTGAACGTCAATCAATTCAAGTCTGACTACGGCAGCGGCAAAGTCAATGACCTGGTCAACGCCGATATGGCCGAGGGCACTAAGCTGAATATACAAGGGACGCCGGCATTCTTTATTGATGGAAAGCAGACCGACCTGCCCTACTCTTCGGGTGCCGCTGCCGTCGAGAAAGTCATCAATGACGCGATCGCCAAAAAGGCCCATAAAAGCTAACGATTAAGTTAGCGATACGTACAGCCAGTGCCGGTCGCTGTAGCGTTCCACGCTGGATAGCAGGCCCGGTGCGGCTGTCCGTCCCGCGCGCAGCGCCTCGCGGACAATTCCGGACGAGACAGCCGGCGCGTAACTGTCAAACATGGTTACCGAGCGGGGCTGAGACGGCCAGGATTCAATAATCCGGCGCAAGTTGTCTCGCTTGTCTTTGGAGCGTATACCGATAACCAGTTCGGCGTCCTGCAGCAGCCGGTCGGCATTCGGCCAGTCGGCCAGGCCGGCTACGACGTCTGACCCGAACAGAAATACCAGCTGGTCGCCGGCGAACCGGCGCTGTAATTGCGGAAGAGTGCGCTGTACGCTGAAGCTGCTGTCTACGAGCTCGAGCACTTCCAGCTGCGGGTGCGGCTTGAGGGCCCGCTCCAGCATACCTACACGGTGGCCGAAGTGTTCGACCTGCCGTTTATTGCGCGGCTGGCGTTCCGGTAAAAAATAGACCCGCTCCAAATGGACGGCACTAAGAGCCTGCAAAGCAAAAGCTATGTGGCCGCTATGTACCGGATCGAATGTGCCCGCGTAAATGCCGATGCGCTTCGTGCTTGTCATGTCTTTAAGTATACGGGCAAAGCCCGCGGGCGTTTAGGTGTTAGTTGTAATGATCTATGCAGACAGAAGTTGGCACCCGTCGCACGAACAGTCGCTCTCATGCCCTTCAGCCGCCGCCTTGGCTTTAGCTTCGGCCTGCTTCTTCATATACTCGCGGATCAGCCAGCCTCCTCCGCCGCTGCGCTTACGCCAACCTTCTGTGTTGTCCGCGGGCTGCGCTGCCTGTTCGTTTGTGGCTATACGGAGTACCCGGCCGGCTTGCCGGGCTGCGCGGGCCCGCATGAGTGATTCGACTGATGGCATGTCTGACTCAGGTTCCGGAACAATATGAAGCTCCGGTTGGCCTTCCGGCCTGGGCATACCTACGCCTTCACCGCCACCATGAATAAGATGTAATTCCGGACCGTCAGTTTCAGGTACTTGCGGCTGATAATTTTCTGCTGGTACAAGATGTAATTGCATTAGCACTCCTTTTTCGAAGTGGTTACGTAATTAATTGCGTCAGACTCTTAACAGTAGTCGTCCTACTAGTGTAGCATGTTACTATAAAATGTATAGTATCAGATTAGGTCTGGGTAGATGATATCTGGCGACGCCTGAGAAATGGGAGCGCAACACGCAAGCTTCGTTGTTCCGTAACCAATGCGTACAAGCCGAAGAAACATGCCGCGTAAAACAGATCGCCCAGAAGCGTCCACCGAAGGAAAGGCAGGCCGGCAATGTAGCTGGCTTCCAGGCCGGACATGCCGCGGGAGTAAGCGCCGGCTGCCCATACGCCAAAATTAGTAATCAGGAAGAATTGCATGGATGCCAGCAGGCTGATGCTGCCGATGCGGAGCGGGCTTCTTTTTTTACGTAAGGCCAGTCCAAGCAGACCGCTTATCATGAAGCTCCCTGCTACCCAGGCAGTAGTACTGTCGAATACCGCGGTCAGAGGCTGCACATGGCTGAAGTTAAAGACCGGGTGGCTGAAAGGGCTGATGTATAGCAGCAGGTAGTCGCTTACTGCAAGCGCTATAAGCGGCATTATGAGCGCGTAGCGTTTGGGCAAATAGACGGCGCCGAACAATGCGGCCGCCGTCATCGGCGTGAAGTTCGGAATATGAGGGACCAGCCGCATCACGACCGCACTGGCTACAAT
The DNA here is from genome assembly GCA_964384985.1 of uncultured Candidatus Saccharibacteria bacterium. GTDB lineage: Bacteria > Patescibacteriota > Saccharimonadia > Saccharimonadales > UBA4665 > CAYLML01. Next base: position 8,495 of record CAYLML010000006.1, read on the forward strand.
CGTCAGTGCGACGCCAAGTTTTGTGTTGTTGGAAATGTTTTTCATATATTACCCCTTGAGCCTTTCCGTGATTCTAGCACGAACCAGATGAGAGCGGCAAGGCCGAGGGCTGCCGCCGCGTATACGCTGTAGGCATGCGAAGCGCCATTATGCTCAGGCTGCTTCCCTGTTTTACGCGGAACTACGATACTGGCGGCTTTGACCCGGGAAGCGTCATTGGACGCATCGGATGGTGTACCTGTCGTATCAGTCGGCGTCTGGACGGCAGAGTCCGCAATCACGGGCGCGGCAGAAGCAGCTGTCGCGGATCCTGAAGAGGCAGGCGAACTTTGCTGCGTAGTGCCGCCGCCCGAACCGCCGGACAGCTGTGGTGGCTGACTCCCCACGGCAATCGGAGTAGGCCGCATCAGCCACGTGGTACCGAGCAGCGCGATAACCGCATTGGCAGTCGTGTATGTGTCGCTCGTTGTGGTACCATAGGCGGCAAAGCTGAAACCGCCGTCGGCGTTTTGGTTCTGCATAAGCCAATTCCGCGCTGACGTGGCAGACGTAGCGACTGAATCGCCCGTGGCATTAAGTGCCATTAAACTCCAGGCTGTCGAACTGCCGTCTGACGGGCTGACCTGGTCATAGGCGAAACCGCCGTCGGCCTGCTGGGTGCTTAGCAAATAGGCCAAAGCCTGGGTTTTTGCGGTATCCAAGCCGGCGCGTGTTAATCCTAGGTCGCTCGCGGCATACATGGCTATAATGGCAGCGGCCGTATCATTGTTGTCGCTGCCGCACCAGGCACAGCTGTCCGTGGTATAGCTGAAACCTCCATCTGTACCCTGGTGGGCCATCAGGTAGTTTAAGCTGTCTTGGGCCTCAGACATCAGGCTGGTATCGTGCGCCGCGTCGATGGCTATAATGCCAAATATATCGTCATTAAGCAGGGTCGGGTCCCCAATCTGGCCGCTCGCATGCTGGGCTTCCAGCAGGGCTTCGTAGTTGACGCCGCCGAAGCTCGCAGGGTCTTGTCCGGCCGCGGCGATGGCTATAATTTTCCGTTCCAAGGTCGTGGTAGCCGTACCGGGCGCCGGCGAGTCGGTTTTCAAGAAATCCAGCAGGCTTGTACCGCCGTAAGCGAAATCCGACGCCTTTTGGCCATCTGCCTGGATAGCCTCGACGGACCATTCCGATTCACCGCCAAGGCCGCTGATGCTGCCATTGGCTAACTGGTTATGAGCAAGGTACTGTATGCCCGCGGCAGCCGCGGACGCGAGATCGGGGTTGACCGCGGCCATTGCCGGGGCCGGCGCAACCAAGCCAAGGCCAACAACCACGGTTGCGATAATGTATTTGATATTAGATCTGGACATGCTTGCTCCTTATGATTTTACGTATTGCCAATTAACCGAATCGCCGTTGTGGGCCGTGGTGTAGCTGCAGCCATACGGCGGCGGCGTACCGTTGACCTTGTACGTCCACCACACCGTACCCGGGTCGCCCAGACCGTCAATTACATACACTCCTTCGGTGCCGTATTGCGAACTGTAGCGCATATCCAAACTGCTGATTACACCTTCGGCCAGCGCTTGGCTGAGCACGTTGCACTGGCTGCTGCCGGCCGTCACCATAACCATGCCTTTGACCTGGCTGTCAATGCTCAGGTTCAGTGAAATAATTGATGGTGCGGCAGTCATGGCCGTGCCGCTTGACGCGGTATAACTTCCAGAGTTTGTATTCGCCTTGGCTGCCGCTGGTTTGCCGGAGTTCGTTACGGTCGTGATGGCCGTGCCTGATGTGTTGGCGCTACTTGCCGCATTGCCACTGCCTTGCGCAGATGAAACGACAGCGGACTTACTTGCCGCCTGCTGAATAGCCGCCTTAGTGCTATCCGTTAAGGTTTTAGACAGCGTCTGATGGTCAAGTTCATTCTGATAATGCCAAAGGCCCCCGAGAGTGGTCAGCAACAGCATAATCAACAGTCCGGCACCAAGCGGCGCTAAGACAGCTATATGTTGTTTCAGTTTACGCGTCTTGTCATTCTCAATATTCATGTGATCTATTCTCTTTCCTCTTTTGGTATCTTTACACCTTGGCCAGCGAGTTTGGTAGCTTTGCAAGCCACGCACACGGTGTTACCCTCGTAGTCATGGTAAAGCCCGAATGCATGACAATTAGTACAGGAATAATCGGTATTGTGCAGCATTTCGCCCTTTAGGCCGAGCTCACGCGCGGCTTTAGCCTCTGGACTGCTAGGGTCAACGTTTTCGGCGCCGCATCCGGCGCCGCAGTAGGATACTTCCGGAGCATTTTTTTCTACCTGCGCCTGGAGTTTTAGGGCTTCCGCGTTCCTGCCCTGGGCTTTCAAACGAGCGACTTCTTCGAACCCTTCGGCGGTTTCTTTATCAAACATCGCTTCTGCCAATTCAGGATGATTTTCTGCAACTTCGAGCAAGGTAGCTTTCAGAAATTTATTAACTAAAGTCTCTGCGAGCAAGCCATCGGTATCGTTTTCTTCAAGAGCGACCAGATACTCCGCCAATTCGGTGGGTTTAGGCGCAAGCTTCTTCCTGCGGACTTCAGCTTCTTCCATGAATACTTCGTAATCCTTAGGGTGGTCTGCCGGTACTTCTTCGCCCATAAAGATATTTTTGTCGTGTTCTTCGCCAGCCCTTTCGTCAAGTTTGCGCACGAATTCGACGAGCCTGCCGCTCGAAACCCCAACAAACTGGGTAGCATGCAGCTCGGTTTTAGTAAATTCGGTGTGCTGTATGTCAGAGGTATGATCAGCTATAACTCCTCTAACAATATCTTGAGTAATGAACAAACCCGGCAGCGCGACCTGTTCTTCAACGCGATCACCGGAGTCGTCCGAGAAGTGCGCGCGGCTAATCATAATTTTTTCGACGGCTGGTGCGTAGCCGCCATGCGAAGCCTTCGGATTCGATCTGTAATCTCTGATGGCGTAATCAGTACATTCCGAGACGTGCGTAACGTCTATTGATAAGCTCTGGGGACCTTCGGATTCCAGAGTATATGCCGGGGCCGGAAGCCGGTCTACCATTCCCTGGAGACCCAGATTGGCGATTGACTGTCCGAGGCCGATGTTCGTTCCAATCTCTTTTACGTAGTCATTAACGCGTCTCGCCTGCTCTTCCGGTTCCGCGGAAGGGCTCAATCCATTGCGGACCATACCCGAAAGGGAAATACCGTGGGAGGTATACCCCACATCCTGCACATTAAAATTACGGATAACTTCGCCGAAATATTCGCTGGTTTTGTGGCTGAAGGCCTCTGCCAATAATCTTTCGCTGTCTAGGACCAGCCCGGTAAATCTTTCTTTGTATTCCGGGCTGTCTGCCCCGAATTGGTGTTTCGCTTCGACGACCTGGCGGGCGGTACCAAGAGCATCCACCGGAGTCGGCACATGTTCTGCTTCACTCGTATGTAGTAAATGGCGGTTTTGGCTGAGTATTCTGGCAGCCTCATCGGTAGCGCGCTGGCGCCTGAACGCTAATTCCGGAATGCTGTCCGCGTCGATAAGAGAGGTAGTATTTGTGTCCAGAACCGGATCCTGATCTTGAACCACGTAGAGATCAGGCTGCAGTTGCGCAAGACTTTCCGCGGTCACGGCCTCAATTTCGGCCAGGGCTCCGTACATAAAAATACCCTCTGCTCAGGAGCGAGGGCGACAAAGACGGTATTATATCTGTCTTTTTGCTCTTGCTCGAGAGGCTTTTCATAGCTGTATCGGACTTATCCCTAAAGACTAGGGCTTACCGTTGCGGCACAGTTCCCGAATTGCACGGGATTCCAGCTTTTATTTGTTAACTACGCCATAGTGTAGCACCGCGCCGAAGCGCTAGATATAGTAGTTATTACTGCATTTAATACGCTACGGAGCCTGGCGCTGCTTGAGCGCGGTCAGCCGTGGCATGAAGCTTTGAGACGCGCCCTCCAGCCCCAGCACTTTTAACGCGCCGATCAGCACGTATAGATGGTCCAGGCTGGTGTCGGCCAGCTCGCCGCCGGTATTTTCAACCTGCTTAAAAGCATGCTCGACTTTCTCTACCAGCCATTTTTCTTCGCCGGGGGCGATTTGGTTGGACGTGATTTTGGACGGTTCGGCCGCGACGGCGCTCACTACTTCCAGCGACCGGGCCGAATGGTCTCGTTTGCGCAAGTGGCCCCGTTTAATAAGGTTATTTACATGCAGCGCTACCGTAGCTACAGAGGTGTAATGCAGCGCGGACATAATTTCCCGATAACTTGGGCTGTAGCCATGCTCGGTTATAAATGTATCAATAAAGTTCAGCAGTTCCTTTTGTTTCTTGGTCGGACGGACCGTTTTTGGTTCCGATGTTTGCTTTTCGTTCATGCTTACCAGTATGTCACATGCCGTGCTCGTTCGACATAAGACTTGCCATCAGCACGACCGCACCGATTGTACTGACACCCATTCCTGCTCCCACGACTATGCCTGCGCCTTCGAAACCCAGACTACCGGCAACTAAACCGCCCGCAACCGCCAGCACGCCCAGTCCGGTAACCACACCGGCAGCGAGTCGGGCTCCTTCTTGGAATTCAATAGGGCCTTCATGTTCCGGCGGCCTGCCCAATAAACGGTTAAGTAGTCTCATATCAGCTATATTATACAATAAAGCATTATTCTATGCACGGTCTTCTTTGGAGGGCGCGGCTTTGGCATTGGGCGCCATGGCGACCCCGGCCAGGCCCCACCACACGTAAGCCAGCGTGTCGTCAGCCCAGGCGTGTGACAGCAGGTTGATAAACGTCAGGCCGATCAGGCTGGCGAAGAGGCTGAGCGCCAGCGGGTCATCCCGGCGCAGCCAGAGCAGGTAGCCGACCCCGATATTTATAAGCAGGAACATACCGAAGCCCAGCCAGCCGGTTTCCTGGCAGATCTGTACGAAGTAGTTCTCCGCGATGCGCGGGGCATGGCCCGTATTGTAGAGGCTGGCCGGACCGGCAGTCCCGGGACCATGACCCAGTGGCTGGTGCCACAGGTCGCTCAGGCCTGTCTTAAGTGCGCTCAAGTGGCCTTGATCGGAAGTCGCCTTGACCGCCGAATGCCTCTGCGTATGGAAGATGAAATTCTCAAACCTGGTGTTTTCGTGGAAGGCCGCAGTCAGCCCCGCTCCGGCCAGAACCAGACAGGCTACAACAACCACTGTGACCCGCTTGGCCGCCCGGGTATGCACGCTCAGAAGCAGAATGATGCCGATACTCAGCGCGGCTCCCACCCAGGCGCTGCGCGAAAAGCTGAAAAACAGCACGAGCAAAAGCTCGGCCAGGAAGCCGGCCTGCAGCCAGGTCCGGCCTTTTCCCAGCAGCAGTACCGCCAGCAGGCTTATCGGGATAAGCAGGTAAGCGCCTAAGGGGTTAGCGCCGCGCAGCGTAGAGGCGATACGGATGTAATGGGTGTTGTTGTTAATCGTCTCGATGGCTGGGATTGTCGATGGCCCGTAGCCGAAATGCCGCAGGAAATCGTGCGGCAAAACAAAAATCTGCAGCAAGCCGAACGCCGCCACGACCATGGCCGGCCAGTACACCATCCACTGCCAGTGCGAACGCAGCCTCGACATCCTCAGCGCGACCGACCAGGTAACAAGGAAGAATATCAGGAAACGCAGGTTAACTATCAGACCGTACCCCAGGGCCTTGGCGGTAACGTCGTGCTGGTTCAGCGCCAGCAGCCCCCAGACGACGTTCAGGAGCATATACAGCAGTATCAGCCAGACCAGCCGCCGCGATAGGGTGTGGGTGCGGATCTTGCGATCCGTGGCGAATAAGAAAAGCAGCCCGATTACACATACCACCAACAGAACTTCTTTCCAGAGGCGCAGGGCCGTATAATGGCCGAAGATGCTGGATCCCCAAACCGTCAGGAAAGCATGGAATGGCACGCCCAATAGAATCAGCATGGTGAATATGCTCACCCACGACAAGACGGTATACTTCAGTGCCGATGATTTCATAATGCTACAATTTAGTATAGTCCTCAGCAGGCTGCCACCTGAAGACTGCAAAGCCCCCCATGAAAAATAATGCCTCGGTTATCTACAATTTTTGCCTGATTATCGGTGACGCCTTGGCCGTCACCCTTGCCTTCAGTATAGCGTATATCCTGCGGGTGACCGTCAATCACCGCCCCCTCAGCGCTA
>CAYLML010000007.1:0-13641 GCA_964384985.1 uncultured Candidatus Saccharibacteria bacterium
GAGTACGAGCAAGCCAGCCCCAAGCGTCTTGAGCAACTACGCAGTAGCGCCGGACCTGCCACGTTATATTAAGATTCCGAAACTTGGAGTGAATGCTAGGGTTCTGCAAGTCGGCGTAACCAGTTCTGGAGCACTCGGAACCCCTGGCAATGTTTTTGATACGGCCTGGTATACCGGAAGTGCTAAGCCTGGACAATCTGGCGCCACACTTATTGACGGCCATGTGTCGTCATGGACTACGCATGGTGTTTTCTATGGGCTGAAGAAATTGGTCGCCGGTGATACTATTCAATTGCAACGCGGCGATGGCACGATGCTGACATACCGGGTGGTGAAAAGCCAGACCTATGCTGATAACAACGTGGATATGCAAGCGGCCATAACGCCCGTCGCCGCCGGCACATCCGGGCTTAATCTCATTACCTGCACCGGACAGGTGAAGCCTGGTACCAGCGAGTTTAACCATCGGATTATTGTTTTTGCCGAGCAAATATAATTGACCTGCGAGCAGCCGTCAGCGTATATTAAAGACAGGAATTGCCACGTTTGAGAGCATGAGCAATTGTCATATTTTGCCATCAACGTCGTCAGTATCCTCACAATATTTCTACATTAACGCGACTTACAGATACGTTTTCGGACTAGAGACTTGATAGCGATCGTCCGGCACGACGGTATCTGCAGATAGAAAGGACAGAACATGTTAGCAGCAGTGCTCGCTATTATAGGGCTGGTTGCTGGCTTTGGCGCCAGCACGGCCGTCACCCGTCAGCGCAAAGGTTCAGCCGAAGAAAAATCCAAAAAGGAACTCGAAAAGGCTAGAAAAGAGGCCAGCAAATTGGTGGAACAGGCCCGTGAAGAATCCAAAAAAGCGGTAGACGAAACCCGCAAAGAAGAGCAGGCAAGACGCAAAGAACTCAAGGATCTGGAAGATCGGCTGGTTACGCGCGAAGAAAACCTGGACAAAAAGCTGGACCAGCTCGATAAGCGCGGCGAAGTCCTGCGCAAAAACGAGGACGAGGTCGAACAGCTTAAAAACGAGATCCGCGAAGTCCGGGGCAAACAGCAGGAAAAGCTGGAAAAAATCGCCAAGCTTAGCAAGAAGGAAGCAACCGAAAAACTCATGCAGATGACCGAACGCGATGTAAGGCATGACCTGGTCAATCTGATAGCCAAGTTGCAAAATGAAGCACGCGATAACGCAGAAGAAAAGGCGGCGCTTATCATCACGACCGCTATGGAACGTATGGCCAGCGAGGTTACCGCAGAGCGCACGGTTACGAGCATCAAGCTGGAAGACGACGAGATGAAGGGACGCATCATTGGTAAAGAGGGCCGCAATATTCAGGCGCTGCAGCGCGCGACCGGCGTCGATATCATGGTTGACGACACGCCCGGCTACATTGTGCTCAGTAGCTTCGATCCGGTACGCCGCGAGGTCGCGCGCCGGACTATGGAGATGCTCATCAAAGACGGGCGCATCCATCCCGGCCGTATCGAAGAAGTCGTCGCCAAAGCCCAGAAAGCCGTCGAAAAAGATGTCATACGGGCCGGCGAAGACGCGGCCCGCGAGGTCGGTATCGTCGGTATACCAAAGGAAATCCTGCAGTTGCTCGGTGAGTTGCAATACCGTACCAGCTACGGCCAAAACGTCCTTAAGCATTCGACTGAGATGGCACACATTGCCGGCGTCATCGCCGAAGAGGTTGGAGCGGATATCAAAACCGCTAAGTACTCCGCTCTGGTACACGACATCGGCAAAGCCCTTACTCACAAAATGGAAGGCAAGCACCATCACATCAGCGGCGAAATCCTGCGCAAGTATGGCGCTCCGGAAGAAGTCGCCCTGGCCGCCGAACAGCACCATGACGACGTGGACGCCACAACCGTCGAGGCGCTCATCATACGTACGGTCGACGCTATCAGCGCCGCCCGTCCCGGCGCCCGCAACATTTCCGCTGAGAACTTTGGCGACCGCATGCGCGACCTGGAAAACGTTGCCAACGGCTTCCCCGGCATCGAGAAATCCTACGCGATCAGCGCCGGCCGCGAAGTCCGAGTGTTCGTTAAGCCGCAGTCCATCGATGACCTGAGCGCTATCAAACTGGCGCGCGATATTGCCACCAAGATCGAATCGACTATGCAATACCCTGGAACGATCAAGGTCAACGTCATCCGCGAAACCCGCGCCATTGAATACGCCAAGTAGCCAGAGAGCTATGAATATTCTCTATGTCGGCGATGTGATGGGCGGGGTTGGCATGGAAGTCATCGCCAACGTTTTGCCCGAGCTTCGCAGAGAAAAGAAAATCGACCTGGTGATCGCCCAGGCTGAAAACGTCAGCGACGGCAAGGGAGTTACACCTGAAGATTTTGCCAAGTTGCGACGGGTCGGCGTGGATTTTTGCACCGGCGGCAACTGGAGCCTGCACCGTGACAGCATACTTCCGGCTATGGGCGATCCGGCACAGCCGATCATCCGTCCGGCGAACTATCCGGAAGGCACACCTGGTCTGGGCTATAAATACGTATAGGTGAAAGGCCAGAAAGTATTGGTTATCAGCCTGATCGGGCAAATAGTCGGCAAGGACGCCGACAAACCCGTGGATAACCCACTTTTAGTAATCGATAAGATACTGGAGGCCGAAGAAACTACCCACAAAGCAGCCGTGATCGTGAATCTCCACGGCGACTACTCAAGTGAGAAAGTCGTCATAGGTCATTACCTGGACGGTCGGGTGAGTGCCGTAATCGGTGACCATTGGCATGTGCCGACCGCCGACGCGCGGATATTGCCCGGCGGCACGGCGCACATTACGGACGTTGGTATGTGCGGCGTGTTGGACTCTTCTCTGGGGGTCGCGTATGACAGCATCCTTCGTCGCTGGCGTGATGGCAAAGCTTCCCGCAACGTACTCGAAACCGAAGGACCCCGCCAGTTTAACGCCGTCCTAGTCAAGGCCGTGTCAGCTACCGAAGCTGGATCAATAGAGCAAATTCAACTATAATTAACCTCTGTAATTCCGGGGAGTGGCGCAGCTTGGTAGCGCGCGCGGTTTGGGACCGCGAGGTCGCAGGTTCAAATCCTGTCTCCCCGACCATAAGCTAAATCCGTTATTTCGGGGTGTGGCGCAGCTTGGTAGCGCGCATCGTTCGGGACGATGAGGTCGGAGGTTCAAATCCTCTCACCCCGACCATGGAAATAGCGTACAATGTTTTGCATGGCAGTCATTCTTACGGTTTTAGCGGTCTTTTTGATATTGCTTGGAAGCGAGCTGTGGTGGCGAAAACACATTACGCACAGCGAGTTCAGCCGCAAGTTCGTACACATTACTGTCGGCAGCTTCGTGGCCTTTTGGCCGTTCTATTTGAGCTGGAGCCAGATCCGGCTACTGAGCCTGGGGTTTCTGATAGTCGTTGGTGTCTCAAAGTATTTGCACGTATTCCGGGCTATCCATAGTGTGCAGCGCCCGACACTGGGCGAGCTGTATTTCGCCCTGGCGGCCGGACTCACTACGCTTATCACGCATAATAAATGGATATATATGGCCGCGCTCTTGCAGATGAGTCTGGCCGACGGGTTCGCGGCGGTGATGGGGATCCGGTTCGGGCGCCAATCTTACCTGGTATTTTCACATCGCAAGACGCTTGTGGGTACGCTGACATTCTTTGTAACCGCTCTGGCGATTCTTATCGTATACGCGCAGCTGGCCTCAGTTCATTTGAACCCGGTATTTATTGCCGGGTCCGCCGCGCTCGCGGCAGTCATAGAAAACATCGCGGTCGCGGGGTTAGACAATCTGCTGGTGCCGGTTGTAATTGCCTGGCTGCTCGTCAAATATTAGACGGGTCAATGTGGGCGCGCAGGGCGTTCAGGATTACCACTACGTCTACTGCTTCCTGAATGATGGCTCCGGCCAATGGCGGGAATTTGCCGGTCGCAAAAATTGCCATGAGTCCGACGCTTAGTCCTATGCCTACCAGGATGCTCTGGCGCGCGATACGGAACGTGCGTTTGGCAATGGCCAGGGCTGTTGCCACCCGGCCGAGGTCATCCGGCATGATGACTATGTCGGCTGATTCGCTGGCGGCAGCCGCCCCGCGGGCTCCCAGCGCGATTCCCAAATCTGATGCCGTCAGGATTGGGGCGTCGTTAACGCCATCGCCTACGAAAGCCAACGGCCGGTTTTTAGCTTCATCCAGCACACGCAACTTGTCAGCCGGCAAGGCATCGGCATGAACGTGGCTGATTCCCAGCTTGGCGGCGATAGCCTGCGCGGCCGCCTGATTGTCGCCGGTTACCATCATAAATTCCCGTATACCCAGGTCACGAAGCTGCTCAATAGTCGCGGCGCTTTCAGCCCTAGGCTCGTCCTTCAAGGTGATCACGCCGGCCAGCGCCCCGCCGACTGCCACATACACGGCAGTTTGCTTAATTCCGGCCTGCTTGAATCTCGCAGGTACTTGCACGTCATGTTCTTTGAGCAGACCGAACCGGCAGACGAGAACCTGCTGACCCTTTACTGTCGCTATCAGCCCGCGACCGGCAATTTCGCGCACGTGCTTGGCCTTAGAGAATTTTATACCCTTTCCACGGGCTGCCGCGACGACCGCAGCCGCCAGCACATGATTCGAGTTTTGCTCAAGGCTGGCCGCTAAACTGAGCACCGCGTCTTTGGTCTGCGAGCCGAATGCCGTAACCGCGGCCACCTCCAGCTCGCCGCTTGTGAGCGTACCGGTTTTGTCGAAGGCAATGGTTTTTATTTCAGCCAGCCGCTCCAGGGCTGAACCGCTGCGCACGATGATGCCGTAGCGGCTGGCCCGCGACATGCCGCTGATTAAGGCGATAGGCGCGGCCAGCAGCAGGGGGCAGGGCGTGGCAACTACTATGACTTCCAGGAATCGGATGGCGTGCCCGCTCAACGCCCAAACCGTGGTAGCGATGGCGAACGAGATAAACGTGAAAGGCACACTGTAGCGGTCGGCCAGTCGCACGAAAGGCGCCTTGCTGGCAGCGGCACTTTGGACCAGGTTGACGATTTGCTGGTACTGGCTTTCGCTGGCAGTCGCGGTCGCCTTGGCGGTTACCGGACCGTCAAGGTTGATCGATCCGCTGAGCAGCGTGTCGTCCTTTTCCTTCACTTGCGGCAAACTTTCGCCGGTGAGCGATGATTCGTCAAAACTGGCCGAGCCCTCTATAACGGCCGCGTCGACCGGAACCAGTTCGCCGGCCTTAATGATAATTTTATCGCCGGCATGGAGTTCATCTACCGCGACATCAAGGACTTTGCCCTTGCGGACAACATGGGCCTGGCGGGGCGCCTGCTTCAAAAGAGCGTCGAGCTCGCGCTTTGCCCGATGTTCCGCGAAATCTTCCAGACTTTCTCCGCCGGTGAGCATCAGTACCACGACAATCGCCGCCCAGTACTGGTGTAGAATAACAGAGGTTAGAATCGCGGTTGCCGCGAGTATGTCGACCCCGTATTTGCCCAGCCGCAAATCCTGCCACATTGACCAGAGCAAGGGCAGAAGCTCTAAGATGGCGACGCTGCCAAGCAGCCAGTTTGCAACCGTTTTCTGTCCGGTTATTGCCAGCACCAGCCCTGCCACGATTGCCAGCAGTGCTATACAGAATAATTTGTAGCGCCGCACGAACTCCAGCAACTGTCTCACTGCGCGTTCCTCAAATATGTCATTCCTAATAGTATAGCAATGCCGCGCTTAACATCATTCGTTTTGACAGCCCTGCCATATAACTATATTATGTATAGTAATAGGAGGCAATTTATGAAAGCAGCACAAATAAAAGGTTACGGGGGCAAGGATGCGCTAGAAGTCGTTTCGGACGCGCCGAAACCGCAGGCCAAAAATGGGGAAATCCTGGTAGAAGTATATGCCGCTGGCGTGAATCCGTTTGACTGGAAAGTCCGCGAAGGTTTGACCCGCAGCATGGCCGAGCTGGATTTTCCCGCGACCCTAGGCGGGGATTTTGCCGGAGTGGTCGCTGCAGTCGGTGAGGGTGTCGATGGCTTCGAGCCGGGCCAGGCCGTGTACGGCCTGGCGGGAGCGCTGAGCGGTCAGGGATCTTTTGCCGAGTACGCTCCCGTCAAAGCCAGCCAGGCAGCTGCCAAACCTGACGGACCTACTTTTACCGAGGCTGCCGCTTTGCCGCTGGCTGCGGTCAGCGCGTACCAAGCCCTGGTTGACCACATGAACCTTCAAAGCGGGCAGAAAATCCTGATCCACGGTGCCGCCGGCGGCATCGGCTCCATTGCGGTCCAGCTGGCGAAACACCTGGGCGCTTACGTCGCCGCTACCGCCGCGGCCTCTGACGCCGATTTTGTAAAAGGCCTGGGCGCGGACGAAGTCATCGACTATAAAACGCAGGACTTTACTGAAATAATAAAAGACTACGACGCCGTTTTCGACACCGTAGGCGGAGAGACGAACATTAAATCATACGAAGTGCTTAAATCCGGCGGCACACTGGTATCAATGGCAGCCCAGGCGAATGACGCGCTGGCTAAGCAACATGGCATCACCTACGTTTCGCAGTTCACACAGGCAACGCCGGAACGCTTGCAGGCCGTCACTTCGCTGGTTAATGACGGCGCGATCAAACCCATAGTCGATAAAACCTTTTCGTTTGACCAGGCCGCCGAAGCCCTTGAATACCAGAACACCGGCAGCCCCAAAGGCAAAGTCGTCATTCAAATCAGGACAGATTAGTTCAGTCGCGGCTGAACATCAGCTGCCAATCCTCAATGGCGCCGACCCGGAAACCTGTTTCGGAAATCGCGAGGTAAAAATCGTGTCCATCATCCGATCGTGCGCTTGTCCTAGGATCGATACCCTTGGAGACACGCCTTTGAGTGCGCGGAATTTCATATTCATGCTCATTGCGTCGCCATTCTCGCAGAGTCGGACCATACGAATCTGACAGATTTTTCATCTGGTGCAGTCGCAAGTTGCGTTTTTCCAGCTCCCTGATGATACTCCTGACTGCCAATAGTGAGCCGCCAGGGAAAATCTTCTGGGCGAATCCGCTGTGATGGCGCTGCCGGGCTTCTTGCTCGGGCGGGACGGTGATAGGCTGCACTACGGCTATGCCCGTGTCCGGATCCAGGTGCTTGTCTATGGCGTCGAAGAAAACCGATGCACCCTGCCAGGCCACGGCTTCAATCATTTCTACCGACAGAATCCTGTCGAAACGCTGGTCCGGACCAAAGTTGCGATAGTCCAACTCCAGGAAGTCGATCTGATGTTCAACACCTTCTGTACGCGCCCTTTCCCGGCATATTTTTACCTGCTCAGGGGAAAGTGTCAGCGAGGTGACATGAAGGTTAGGATTTGCTTTGGCTGCCTGGATGGCCATCTCGCCCCAGCCGGAACCGATTTCCAGCAATGTATCCGCATTTCCAAGCTGCAATTGATCGAGCAGCGAATCAATTTTCTGCTGCTGCATCTGCTCGAGGCTAATACGCCCTTGCCCTGGCAACACAAGGCCGGAAGAGTATAGATAGTGTTCGCCCAAGATGCCCTGCGGCCCTACGAAGAAGCTTTGGTCATGGTCATAGTGGGTCATAATCTCTTCTTTGGTCTGGTCAATGCTCGGATCCCAATGCGCGAGTGCCCATTTGTCCCGTACAGGCGCTACGGCATTGGCAATGACCTGCGCTATCCTTCGCGACCTGCGGGTTCCATGGTGCAGGGCGGTAGTCACCGATACGAGGCCATCGGATTCAGGGTAGCCGGTGCGTACGTCGGGGGCGATATACGTGGAACCTTCGACGGGCCTCCACAGCGCCTCCGATGAGCCGGTACGGGAGTAAAGCATGCCCTTGCTGCCGTGAATCGTCCAGGCCGCGATAGCGCTGGGATCGCTAAATTCCACGTCGGCCGGGTTGCCATTCTTGTCGTGGAAGCGCCATATCTCGCTATCGTAGGTGTTCGAGCGAAGCTCAGCGCCCATAACCCTAAATATAGCCCTACCGGCCATGGCGGCGGCCAGAGTGGTCGGGTCATTAGCGGACGCCAGCATAATGTGAGCCTCTTCATCGATAACCGGATGTAGGAAGTCTCTGATGTGTTCAGCCACGGGTAAGCTCCAAAACCATAATCTTGCCAGAATACCATAGCACTGTTGTAATATCAATGATAAGCGTCAATAATAAATCGAAATAAACTACATGGGGTGGCTGATGGGACTTGAACCCACGGCCTTCGGGACCACAACCCGACGCTCTAACCAACTGAGCTACAGCCACCACATTTGATATAAGAACAGAGGTGATTATAGTTCAAAGCCCGACTCTGCACAAGTTAAGCCGGCAATGATATGCTGTAGCCATGCGCCGCATCAGCCGTTTCTTAGGCAGTCATCCGTTCTATAGCTATGCGATATATGTCCTAGCAGTGCTGGCCGTGGGCGCTTTCCTCGTCTGGATATTCCTCGAGAATGCCGGCTTGCCCGGAACCGTCTGGCTGCCGGACAGTTCCCGTTACAACTCGGTGTACGATGTACTGGACTTCCTGCCCGTCAAGGCCGAGACCCTCGGAACCAAGTACGGGAAAGCCGTTCGTTATACCTCGTCTGTCGGCTACCTGACTCCCTCGTTCGAGTTTAAGGTGGATCAGCCCAGCGTAAGCATCTATGAGTTCCGCAGCAGTGATGACCTCAAGGCGTCTGCTTGCCCAAATATCACGGACATCGAACCGGTGCTGCCTTCGGGTTGTGATAAAGCCGGGACCTTCGAGGGAAATACGGTGTACAAGATCTCGCGGAGGTTACCATCGGAAACGGTCGAATACTTCGTAAAAATGAACGATACTTTCTTGTACGTCCGTGGAGGAGGCCTGGATTACTTACGCAGTTTTCAGCCTAAGGCGCGCTCTGCCGCCAAGCACTACCTGTCCGACAACGAGAAACGGGCAAAACAAGCGGCAGCTTCCCGCCTCGCGGACAAGAATGCCACTGACCAGGCCGACGCCGCGGCCTATCTGAAGCTGAACTTCACGCCGGCGCTGGCCACAAACGTACCGAGCGGCTGGACCTTTGATAACAAACACGTCACAATCGACGGGCCCGACATCAATCACCCCAAGCTCGTAGTCACCGGCTATTATAAGAAAGAGAAGAGCGGCCAGCCGGGCGAGGGCATCGACTGGTTCTCCGGCAACTTGGCGGACTTCGTGGTAATGGGCACCTGCGGCCCGAGTCCGGGTGACGACATGGCATACATACCGTGCACCAAAGTTCCAGCTACCGACCGGTACGTAGCAGTAGTCCGCGACCAGTACCAGGACTACCAACGCTATGAATACCAGGTCGTTGGCAATAGTCTGGTCATAACCAGTCTGACTGTTTGTACCTGCGGCGGTAAACCTGCACAAGTACCATCGTCGGAGCTGTTACAGGCGCAGGACCAGATCACTGCCAGCGCCAAACCTGTCAACAAGAACACTCTGAAGGGTTCCAAGTACTCACGGACCTATTACGATCCGTCTACTCCCGGCGCCAAATAGTTACGGACTCCAGCACAAGCGTCACAAGGAACCAGCAGGACGGCCGCCGCGGCTAATCCGTAGGCAATTACGGTTGCCGGTTGTTTGGTGATAGTCATAGCATGGTACGCGCGAAGGGATTCGAACCCCCGACCTTTGGTACCGGAAACCAACGCTCTATCCAGCTGAGCTACGCGCGCATACCTAAAATGGTACATGCTCGACACGATTGAACCAAACCGGCGAAATCCTGTTATAGTCTTAGTAGAAATCTTAAGTAAAAAAATAAACAGGAACAAAACAATGAACGACGAACCGATTGAGCCAAATGCTACGGTGGCTGTGGCAGGGCCCCCGCCGCCTGACGCAGCCACCGCTGAAGCGCCCAAGCCGAACTATATCGGCCAGTCCAATATTATTGACAGAAGCCAGCTGCAAGCTAACTATCCCAACCCAGTAGCAGTACCGCCGACCGGCGTGCGTATACCTGATCGCCAGCAGGCGGCTAACGACCGTTACGACGGGGCGGCATCCGCTTTCGCCGAGGCGAAAGTGCTGATTTGCGGGGTGGCTTCCTCTACAAGTTATTTACTTATCACATATCTGGTTAAAAATGTATGGGTAATCGCGATAGTGAGCGCTATTTTGGCCTTCGCGGCCATATTTTTCGCCGTTTCCGACTACCGCAAGAATAGCCGTACCAGCCCGCTAACCGTCGTTGGGCTGAGCGCCGCTACGATTACTCTTGTGTACATCGCCAATATTCTTTTAGCGCTGGCAGTCATACATTCGGCGGCGTCCAGTTTCATGTACTAAGTTAGAACCTTATTTCTGTTCCTCTAAATCCCGTTCGTGCAAACTAATATCAGAAAGCAGGCCTTGAAGGGCGTGTACTTTATCTTCAGGGTCTTGAATATTTTTAGCAGCTTCAAATGCTTCTTTAATTACACTTTCGTCCCATTTCTCTTGCAGTAGAGAAGAAAGCGCGTAATAACGGTCTTGCGGATCCTTGAGGTGACCGATAAGCGGTCTAAGCTCGTCTATGATCTGTCGTTTAATAGTCCCTAAATTTGATGACGAATCCTGATCATATTCATCCATAATCCCCCCATTGCTGTTTATTATCGCAATTGTAGCAAATAGGCATAATAATTTCTATATCGTATAGAAATGGTACCCCGGGTAGGATTCGAACCTACGACCTATGGGTTAGAACTCCATTGCTCTATCCAGCTGAGCTACCGGGGCCTGGGTGTTTAATGGTGCGGGATGGGAGAGTCGAACTCCCGTCCTCAGTTTGGAAAACTGATATATTAACCGCTATACGAATCCCGCTTGAACAGAGGTGATTATAGCACAAAGGCTTAGATCTCGTGCAGAACGGTGATGTCGGCACCGAGGCTGTTGAGGCGCATCGCCAGGTCCTCGTAGCCGCGGTTGATCGTGTACACGTTGCGCAGGATCGAGGTGCCGGGGGCTGCCAGCATACCAATCAGCAGCATTACCGCCGGTCTGATGCCGCTCGGACATACCAGGTCGGCCGGTTTCCAGCGGGTCGGGCCTTGTATGAACACGCGGTGCGGGTCGGCCAGCTCTAGGTTGACGCCGATTTTCTTCATTTCGGTATACATGAGCGCCCGGTCTTCATAAATCCAGTCATGGATGAGCGTACGACCCTGGGCTACGGCCGCGATGGGGACAAAATAGGGTAGGTGGTCGATGTTGAGGCCGGGAAAGACGTTCGGGTGGATTTTGTCGGCCGGCGCGACCAATTCACCGTTGTGTTTATGGATCTTTATATCTGCCAGCTCGGTGCGGCCGTTTTCGGCACGGTAGCGTTTGCCAAGGATTTCGCACTTCAGCCCCATTTTTTCCAGCTTAAGCAGCTCGAGTTCCATAAACTCAATTGGTACCCGGCGGATGGTGATAGACGAGTTGGTAGTTATGGCCGCGGAGACAAACGTCATGGCTTCCACAGGGTCTTCCGCCGGCGCGTAAGTGATGTTTTTGCGAATATCTTTTACGCCGTGCACGCGCAGCGTGCTAGTACCGACCCCTTCGATATTGACACCTAACCGCTGCAGGAAGAAACACAAATCCTGCACCATATAGTTTGCGCTGGCCATTTTGATGACCGTTTCGCCAGGTGTGCGGGCAGCCGCCATCAGGATGTTTTCCGTGGTGGTGTCACCTGATTCATAAAGCACGACCGGCCGAGTAGGGACCATAGGAGTGGAGGTTACTTGATAATGGCCGGATTTTGTAAATACGCCGACACCGAATTCTTCCAGGCCGTATAAGTGCGGCAGCACGGTCCGCCGGCCGAGCTCGCAGCCGCCGGCGTAGGGTATCTGAAACTCTTTCGACATGTGCATCATCGGGCCGATGAACATGATCACGCTGCGGGTCTTGCGCGCGGCAACTTTGTCCATGTTGTCCAGCTCGAGTTTTTCCGGCGGTTTGATTTCGAGGTCGCTGTCGCCGATCCAGCGCACGCCGACGCCAATGCTGATCAATACTTCGACAAGCCGGTTGACCTCCTCGATGCGGGCGACATTCTTGAGGCGCGTCGTGCCTTTGTTGAGCAGACTGGCGCAGAGCAGGGCGACAGTAGCGTTTTTGCTGGTTTTGAGCGTGATCTCGCCTTTGAGTTCGTGGCCGCCTTCTATGCGCAGGTTGATGGCGCCGCTGCTGAGGCTGATCAGCTGCTTGTTCAGCACGTCGCTGATGCGGCCGAGAGTTTCCATACTGAGGTTTTGACGCCCGTGTTCCATACGGTTCACGGCAGATTGGGAGGTGTTTAAGCGGCGGGCGAATTCAGCTTGGGTTAAGCCTTTTTCTTGTCGTACCTGAGCAATAAGCTGGCCAATTTTTTCATTGGTAGACGGCATTGTCATAAGATCATACCATATGTGATGTTAGCGTGCAATCATTTAGAGCGGCTTGTGCTTATTCATAAACCGTGCCTTATACTGGTAAGTACCAAATAAACCGAGAGGATCGTTACGTGTCAGAACCGCGCGATATTATCACAGAGCTATTGGAACATATGGACGTCGACCCGGCCCGCGAAGGCCTGCTGAAAACGCCGGAACGCTACCAGAAATTCATCGAAGAATTTTTTACGGAGCGTCCGTTTAATCTGACGGTGTTTGAAAATGAAGGCTACGATGAAATGGTCATCCAAACCAACATCGCTTTTTACAGTATGTGCGAACATCATCTTCTGCCGTTTTTCGGCTACGGCGCCATAGCTTACATTCCCGACCAAAAAATTATTGGCTTGTCTAAGCTGGCGCGTACGCTCACGCACTTCAGCCGCCGGCTGCAGACGCAGGAGCGGCTTACGACCCAGGTCACTGAATTTCTAGAGGAAAAACTGCGACCTAAAGGTATAGGCGTGGTGCTCACTGGCCGGCATTTGTGCATGGAAATGCGCGGCGTAGAGAAACCAGGTACGCAGACGACCACGTCCAGTCTGAGGGGTTCCTTTAAAGGTAACTCGCTTACCAGGGGCGAATTCCTGCAAATCGTCCAAAGCAACCTGATACAATAAGTACATGATCTAGCTGCGTTTTCGACATCTGCAAAAACTTAAGGGAGACGAGATTATGATTGATAAAGAGATTGAAGCGTTAATAGCAGCAGAAGTTGAAAGGCAGGCTACGGGCCTGGAAATGATCCCAAGCGAAAATCATACGTCGCAGGACGTGCTTGACGCTCTGGGCTCCAGACTTACTGATAAATACTCGGAAGGCTATCCCGGCAAGCGTTATTACGGCGGCTGCGAGATTGTCGACAAGGTGGAAAACCTCGCCCGCGACCGTGCCACGGCTTTGTTTGGCGTGGATCATGCCAACGTCCAGCCGTACTCCGGATCGCCGGCAAATATGGCTGTCTATTTTGCGCTGGTTGACCCGGGCGATACGGTCATGGGTATGGCGCTATACTTCGGTGGGCACATGACGCACGGACTCAAAGCAAATTTTTCCGGTACGCTGTACAACTCGGTGCAGTACCAGACCGGCAAGGACGGCTTTCTGGATTACGAGGCTATGGCGGCGCAGGTGCAGAAAGAAAAACCGAAACTTATCTTCGTGGGAGCTACCGCGTATCCCCGTATATTCGATTGGAAGA
>CAYLML010000008.1:0-12502 GCA_964384985.1 uncultured Candidatus Saccharibacteria bacterium
CATGCTCCGAAAGGGCGCCGAGGCGCCGGCCCAGTTCATGGACCGCACGGTCATCACTACGCAAAAACTGACCTCGCAGCTGCCGTCTGCCGACCTTGTCAAGCGGACCGGCGACTATTGGCACATGCTTGGACCCGGGCTTACGACCGGCGCGTCCGATGACGATCCTTCGGGCATAGCCACCTATTCGCAAACCGGCGCTCAGTTCGGCTTCCAGTTTCTCTGGTTAGCGCCCTGGCTGTTTCCATTATCGGTCATCGTGCAGGAGATGTGCGCGCGCATAGGACTGGTGACCGGCCGCGGCTTGGCCGGCAATATCCGCGTACATTTCAACCGGCGCGTCCTCTACATCTGCGCCATGCTGCTTTTTGTGGCCAACGCCGTGAATATCGGCGCCGACCTGGGCGCTATGGCCAAGGCCTCGCAGCTCCTCAATCCGCAGCTCAGCTTCGGCTGGGTGGTAGTCGGGTTTGCCGGGCTCAGCCTGTTTCTGCAAATATTCACGCCGTATGTCCGCTATGCCCGCTACCTTAAATGGCTGGCCATGGTGCTGCTGGCATACGTTTTCTCAGCCATCCTGGCGCACCTGAACTGGCACGAGGTACTATCGCACGGCTTTATTCCGCACATACCGCCGACCAAGGAATCCCTAATCCTCTTGTGTGCTGTACTGGGCACCACCATTTCGCCGTACCTGTTCTTCTGGCAGACCTCGCAAGAAGTAGAAGAGCAGATATTGCAGGGTAAAACCACCCAGCACCAGCGCCGTACGGCCACCGCCAAAGAAGATATCAAAAGCATGCGGATCGACGTGTGGTCTGGCATGTTCCTGAGCCAGATGGTAATGTTCTTTATCATCGCCGCCTGCGGCGGCATCCTGTACGCGAACGGTATCACCAATATCCAGTCCGCGGCCCAGGCGGCCGAAGCCCTGCGCCCGTTTGCCGGCAACGCGACCTACTTCCTGTTCGCCATCGGCATCATCGGCACCGGCTTGCTTGCCATCCCTGTGCTGGCAGGGGCCAGCAGCTACACGCTCAGCGAAAGCTTTAGCTGGCGCGAGGGCCTGTACCGGCCGCTCAATCAGGCCCATGCGTTTTACGGCGTCATCATTATTTCCATGCTTATTGGCCTGAGCATTAACTTCCTCAACATCGACCCTATCAAAGCGCTCATTTATTCAGCGTTTCTAAACGGCTTGGTGGCGCCGATCATTTTAGCGTTGATTGTCATTATCAGCAGCAACCGTAAAGTCATGGGCCACTGGGCCAACAAGCGCTCTACGACCTGGCTCGGCTGGATAATCACCGCGCTTATGGCCGCCGCCGGCCTTGGCGGCCTGTACGCGCTGTTCTAACGTAAACTCTATCTGTTAAGCTATTTACAATGATGTTTATTTATGTTATTATTAATTCATGTCTGTCTCGAGAGCCGAGCAAGCTGAAGCGACGCCCGATTTCCAAGCGGGACTTGCCTCTATTGTCGGCAAACCACTGACAGTTGAAACTATAGATACCTATGCCGAATCGGCCCTCGAAGACCTCGGTGAATTCGTCCAACAGGTCGCCGACAGCTATCCCGTCCGCGGCGTTATAAATGGCAAAGATCTTGAGGACGCGGCTTGCGCCTATTTCGGTCTCGAGCACATTGAAGAGACGTTAGACCATATCGCAGACAAGGCGAGGGAAATACACGACCTTGAGACAGTTATTACTGCAGTAGATACCATCAATGAAATTATCTTGCCGCCCGACGCTTCACGCACAATAGAACCTGGATCAGGTGGAGGAGTTGAAGACCGGGAGGTTGCACCGCGCCTGAAGACGTTGCTCTTTATTCTCGCCAACGACTTCGATATCGACATTCACGACCGCAGGCAACTCACCATCACGCATGGAAATGTAGATGACACTATGATGCGTCGGGAAAGCTACTACCTGGTGCAGGCTCCCAAGCTCCAGCGAGCCGTCCTTATCTGCGATGAGCTCGATAATGCCACGTTCGTACTGGACGATCAAGGCCTGAAGGAGCATGCGATCGGAACCGAGGAATTGATGCGCCTCACGAAAAAAGAATTGCAGGAACTGCTTGAAGCAGACCCGAGCCTTGGCCAACGACTAGTACAGCGGCAACATTTCGTTCCGAATCTTATCAAAGCACTGGTTAAAGCTCCGATAAATGGGCAGGAGAGCCTGGTCGACAATGCCGGCACCGAAAGTGCAGGCCGTTACCTTGCTCCTAAGCCACCGGAAAATATCCTGTCGCTGTATGGACTCTACAATGCCTTGGAGGCTGGCAGAGCTGCCGTGGAAGAAGCGGTCGAGGCTTTAGGCGATGAGCTGGGAGAGGCCCGCATGTACAGATTCGGTCGTCACATACTTCCGGGATACGATCAAGCCCAGCAGGAGCGAGTGCGTCAATATCTAGAGGAGAGTGGCCATTATGACAGGCCTCCCGAAGGCTATTTGCACAGTTATGAGCTGTCTAAGTTATGGGGGCCTGGCGTATCTACCATCCGAGATGTAGCGCTAGAATTAGGAGAAGACTTAGGGGCTTTGCGGACGTTCACGAATCCTAATGGCGGGCGGCGTGTGGAGTACTTTTCACCCGAGCAACAGAGCTTACTGCGCGCGTCTCTTGAAGCTGCTGGAAATCTCGAAGACAAAGCTCCTGAAGGGGTTCTCAGCGTGTTAGGTCTGGCCAAACAATATAAGGTCTATCATTCTACAATACTAAAAATGCTTGAGGATCTGGGCGAGGATCTGGGCGACACGCGCACATATAAGTTTGGCAGCCGAACCGTAGTAGGTTATTCGCCTGCTCAGCAGGAGTTAGTACGGCAGCGGCTTGAAACAGGGGGTTTTCTCGTGCCTAAAGCTCCTGAGGGGGTCGTATCCTTGCTCGGTATGAGCAAACTCCCTGCGTTTCACATCGGTGCTAGCGCTCTGCGCCGGATAGCTAAGAGCCTGAGGGAAGAATTGGGAGAAATACAGCAATACAGATTCGGACCACGAGGAAGAATAGCCGAGGGCTATACCCCTGAACAGCAGGCATTCATTAAGGCCCGTCTGGAAAAGAAAGGCCTGGTAGACCCTCCTAATGATCATATGGACATCCCAGCTTTAGAGGAACACTCCGGAATCTCTTACAGTGCCCTCTACAAAGCTATTGATAAGTTAGATTCTGAGCTCGGTCCGGTAGTCAGTTATAAGGGTGGCCGCGGTGCGGCTCCTCATTATTCGCCGCATCAGCAGGAAGTAATCATACAGGACGTTATCCGTAGATCGATCAAGTCTGTAAAGCAGTAGGTTTTTTATTCGCTCCGTAGGGCTTCGATGGGGTCTTTGCGGGCGGCCTTGAAAGCCGGCACGGTGCCGAAAACAATACCGACCAGCAGCGATACGCCGGTCGCCAGCACCACGACCTGCCAGCTGATGTCGGGCTGCAAGTCGGTAAATATGCGGATTACGAGGTCGGCCACAAATGCCAGAACAATACCGATTATGCCTCCCCAGAGGCTTAGCACGCTGGCTTCGATAATGAACTGGCTGAGTATCTGACGGTTGGTGGCACCCACGGCCTTGCGTATGCCGATTTCATGCTTGCGCTCGGATACCGAAACCAGCATGACATTCATGATGCCGATGCCGCTGACGAGCAGGGAAATGGCTGCCACGCCGGCAATGAGCTTGGTGAGCAATTCCAGAATATTGTCGCTGGCCTCCAGGTTCTGGTTACCACTCAGCACGGTAAAGTTATTCTGGCCGCCATGGGCGCTGGCAAGCGCGTGCCTCAAGCTGGCGGCTACGGCCGCGGTCTGCTTGGCACTGTTGGGACGCACTAAAATCTCGTACGTTGGCGCAGTGTTGTTGCTGAGACTCTCCGCGACGTCGTTAGGGATAATTACCGCGTCGTTCAGGTCAAGGCCCTGGCTCAGGGGCGACGCCGTAAACTGGTTAAATATGCCGCGGACAATGAAATTCTGGCCATGGAAGGCCAGGGTCCGGCCCAGCGGTACGTCCTCGTTAAACAGCGCTTCTGCGGCGTGCTGGCCGAGCACGGCCGTATTAGTGCCGACATCGTCATCTGTCAGGAAGCCGCCATACGCCATCGACTGGTTCAGCAAGCTGGGCAGGGCGCTGGTAGTACCGATAACAAACCCCTCTTTGTACCGACCGTTCTCACCGGTGATGCTGCCGTTTAACGCCGTCAACGGCGCGCTGGCCGCGATGCCGTGTACATGTGTGACTGTACTGATGTCACGATTTGTCAGCGACCCGCTAGTGCCCAGGCCTGAAATTAAGCCCAGGCTGGAATCGCCAGTATTTCCATTGAGTTGCAGCTGCGCCGGCCGGACGGATATAAGGTCTTTGCCGAAGTGATGAATTTGGCCGGTAATCTGCTGCTTGATACCGGTCCCTATAGCCACGACGGTAATAACCGACGCGACGCCGATAACTACGCCGAGTATGGTCCAGAAGCTGCGCAATTTCGCGCTGCGTACCGCGTCAGCCGCGGCCTTGATGTGCCCATAAGCCACAGACGTTTTCATCGCTTGCCCCCGGTACCGGATTTGCGGGGTTTGCGCAGGCGGGCCGGCTTGGCCTTGGCGGCGTTCTTTTTACGCGGCTTTCTGGCCGACGGCTTGTCGGGAACGCCCTTCATAAGCGCCGAAACACCCGCCAGATCATCCTCTTCGCTGGTGGTAGGCAGCGTATACAGCACCTTGCGGGCCGTGGTAGCCACTTGGCCGAGGGCGGTTTTCTCGTCGTGGATAATACTGCCGTCATGCATATATACGACACGCGTGGCGTAGCGGGTAAGCTCGGGGTTGTGCGTCACGAACAATACGGTGTTGCCCATTTTGTGGATATCGGCGAGCAGCTCCATCACGAGGCGCGAGCTAGCGCTGTCGAGGTTGCCCGTGGGCTCATCGGCGATGATAAGCGCCGGGTTGTTCACCAGGGCGCGGGCGATAGCGGCGCACTGAGCCTGGCCGCCGCTCAGCTGGCTGGGCAGGAAATACTCGCGGCTCTGGATGCCAACGCGGTCCAGCATCTGGCTGGCCTGCTTCAGCCGGCGCGTGCTGGACATGCCTTTGTATGTCAGCGGCAAGGCGACGTTTTCCAGCGCTGTCAGGCGCGGCAACAGGTTAAACGACTGGAATATAAACCCGATGCGGTCGCGGCGGATTTTGGCGGCCTGGTTATGGCGCAAGCGGGCGACGCCTTTGCCGTCGAGCCGGTACGTGCCGTGGCTGGGCCGGTCGAGCATACCTATCAGATTCATGAGGGTACTCTTGCCGCAGCCGCTCGGGCCCATGACTGCCACGAATTCACCCTTTTCAATGGATAAATTGACTTCGTCGAGCGCCAGAGTAGTGGCATCGCCGAAGCCGTACAGCTTGCTGACGTCTTCTAATTCAATCAAGGCCATTCTTTAAACTAGTGTAAACCTCTGTTTACATTATTCGCAAGGTATTTTTTGCTATACTACTGATTAAGTATGGAGAGGTGGCCGAGTGGTTTAAGGCGCACGCTTGGAAAGCGTGTTGAGGCGCAAGTCTCGCGCAGGTTCGAATCCTGTCCTCTCCGCCATATTGACTTATTGTCAGGTTTATGATTATACTTCATTATGGTTGAGCACGATACCGGCATGCCGCCGAGCCCAAGAGAAGAGTTAGCCGCACTATTATCTATTGATTTTACTCTTCCCGAAAAGGCAGCAGCAGAGCAAGAAGCAGAACGGGAAGCCGCGGAGCGTGAAGCGGCAGGAGGCGTAAGCGCACTGTCGCTGAAGGGCTTCCTGGCTAAAAGTCGTGCCGTGGAAGATATTGAAGCCAGGCTTGAATCGGATGAATGCGCCGAATTACTCGGTAAAGTGTCGGGGTTGCTTGAGGCGGCACCAGTGACCGATTCATTCAAGGGCATCATAGTGGGACATATGATGAGGGCATACGCCTGGGAGACAAAAGTCGACGAATTGGTCTCGCCTGAACGGTTGGGTCTTGTAGGAGGAGAGGGAATTTTCGATCCCGAACAAGCCAAGCCAATTGAGAGCCAAGCCTTAAGGGGGTTCCTGTTCGACATAACGAACAATCACGTCCTCGTGCCTGAAGGTGAAGGAGTAGAGGAAGGTGCTGAACCGATTATACCGGACCCCGCCGTGTACGCCATTGCCATGGAAGGATTTGACGCCTGGACATTAGATTATATGACAACTTATAGCGAAGACGCCTTCGCCGGTATTGATCCTGAAGCCTACCGTGAAGCCGCAAAGCGGGTACGCGTGATGACTGAAGAAGAATCGGTAGAATCCGGGTTCAGCGGACTTATCGAGAAACTTCGGGAACTCCGCGATAAGAATCCCCCTAAATAAACATCTTCGACGCCGTCCTTTATAGATGGAAAAATTATGACAATGCTTGTGCTTGCATATTCCTCTATTTTCTTCAACAATGAAGAATTATGGCAAACACTACGCCAGCTCCAGAAACGCTTTCAGCTATAGGACGGCCTATTGATCCGGCTTGGATGGCACATTTTGCCGAGTGCGTAAGATCAGTATTACCGAAAGATGTGGAATTAAGGCTACGTATTCGGCCAGGCATAGCATATGTGAATGGTGGAGATATCAAGTCCGCAGGGCTGCCGATAATGTTAGGTCAAGATGATCAAAGTCAACGCGCAATATACTTACAAGAGCTGCTGGGGCCCTTTTACGAAAACGGCGAGCTGCATGAAGAAACTACTAGCAGCACTTTAAATCTAAGCTTGCATCGACCCATGGGTGTTGTACTCCAACTCCGGAACGATGAATTAAAAATCAAAACTAATGTTGAAGATACTCCAGTAGTTTCAAGCTCGGGCAAAGAGGCGCCGGACGATTACATAATAGAAGCCGAGAAAGACACTTTGGTAGAGGCGTTTGCTGGCGACAGCCTCAACCGTACAGCATCGTCGAGAACGGAACCTAGACATGCTGTGTGGCTGGGCATACTCACAGGATATCCTGGTAAAAACTTACCGTCTTCCATAGAAGGTGAGCTACGAGAACCCGTGCCATTTTCAGGGATCGACGTTCTTGACCTTAGGCTAGAATAGATAACTACAGCTTGCAAGAAGAATACGCTTAACGGTTGCAGTTGATTGTTACAGATGGCACATCTCTGAAGTAATGGTACAATTATCGTTATGCTTGTGCTTTCGTTTTTCTCGTGGTGGTACGGACGGGGCTGGAGACAGGTAGCCGTCAGCTTCGGTCCGCGGCTCCGAGGGGTGCTCGATGACTTCTCCGTGTTCCAGCTCATACGTACATTGTTCCAGCCCTGGCGGCGCATTATCACCTATCCGGGCTCCAGCCTGGCGGAGAAGTTTCATGCCTGGGGCGATAACACCGTCAGCCGTGCCGTCGGTTTCACGGTACGGGCCGGGGTGCTGGCTGCGGCCTTCCTGGCGCTCATCGTGGTTGCGATACTTACGTTCGTGGAGATTATAATCTGGCCGCTTCTGCCGCTGGCAATACCGGGCTGCCTGATCGCGGGGATACTGTGAGCGAATTGGTCAACCTGTCGGCGCCCCGCGCCCAAGAAGCGCGCCTGAGCCAGGTTATTAGCCCGACCAGCTACCGGGCATTGCTCGCCATTGGTACGGCCTTTATTCTCGGCGCGGTTGCCGCGGCCTTTACGCATCACCGGCACGTCGCTATTTTGCTGGTCTCGCCGGCTTTAGTCTGCTATCTGCCCGCGATCTGGTGGAAGCGCCAGCTATCCGTATTGCCGCCGTAGGGCAACGATCTGAGCGGACGGTTGTCGGCTGCCGTGCTGGCGCGCCTGAAGCCTAATGTGGCGCTTAATCCGCAAAGTATGTGGGCCGCAGTTCAGGACCACTGGCAGGCACGTTTTTTCAGGAACCACCTTTTACTCAATGCCGAGACGATTGCCGGCCACATGAGCACCGATCCGGCAGAACTGGAATATGCCTTGAAGCTGGCCGCCCAGATTGCCCAGCGAAACAACTGCCCGGTGATCGAGCCGGGCTTCGTGGTAGCCGGGCTGCTGCTGGCATCGCAGTCGGCACGGCAAATGCTCACGGAAATGAAAGAGCAGGAAAGCGACATCGAATCTATTGGCGACTGGATCGGTCGCAATCTGGACGAGTCTCGACTGGCCAGGCGCAACTTCGGCGGCATCGGGCGCGATTGGGCATTCGGCTTCACACCGCTCTTAAACCGCTTCGGGCAAAACGTCAGCCAGGCGATTATCAAGGGCGCGCACTTCGGCTCGCTTATGGAGTCTGACGGGGTTAAAGCGATAGAGACGGCATTCGATAATCGGGCCGCCGCGGTGGTGCTGATCGGTCCTGACGGCATCGGCAAAAGCACTAGCGTATACGCGCTGGCACAGCGGCTGATCGAGGGAAAAAGCGCGCGCAGCCTGGCCTATCACCAGATCATCTCGCTCAACGCTACGGATATAACTTCAAACGCCCGCGGACCAGGGGAGCTGGAGCACATAATGCTGAGCCTGGCTAACGAAGCCGGACATGCCGGACACGTCATTTTGTTCTTCGATGACGCCCAGCTATTCCTCGGCGGCGGTCCGGGGTCTTTCGATGCAACGTAGATTTTACTGTCGGTCGTCCAGAATCACGCCGTGCCGATCATCCTGGCATTTACGCCTAACGACTACCAGCGGCTGCGAGCCCAGAACCAAAGCCTGGCCGGGTTGCTGACGCCGGTTGTGCTGCAGGAGCTGCCGGAAGCAGGCGTGATGCGCGTCCTGGAAGATACGGCAGTCAGCCTGGAAATCCAGCATAAGATCTTAGTTGCGTATGAGGCGCTCCACGAAGCCTACCGCCTAAGCGGCCGCTACGAACAGGACGAAGCCTATCCGGGCAAAGCAATTAAATTGCTGGAGCAAGCAGTTTCGCATAGCAATCATTCAATCGTCAGCGCCGTCAGCGTACAGCAGGCCGTCGAACAGACCCGCGGCGTCAAAGTCAGCAGCGCCCAGGCGGCTGAAACGGATACGCTATTGCATCTGGAAGATAAAATCCACGAGCGCATGATTAACCAGACGCACGCCGTTGGCGCGGTCGCGAACGCGTTGCGCCGGGCCCGGGCGGGCGTCGCCAACCCAAAGCGCCCCATCGGCAGTTTCCTATTCCTCGGCCCCACTGGCGTCGGGAAAACCGAACTGGCCAAAGCTATCGCCGCCACTTATTTTAATAACGAAAGCGGCATGGTACGCCTGGATATGAGCGAGTACCAGCAGCCGGAATCAGTCAACCGCCTGCTGTCCGACGGGCGCGAAGAGCACCAAAGCCTGATCATGGCCGTCCGCGAACAGCCTTTCAGCGTCGTGCTGCTCGATGAAATCGAAAAAGCCCACCCCAACGTGCTCAATCTGTTACTGCAGCTGTTCGACGAGGGCAACCTTACTGATACGGCGGGAAAATCCGTATCCTTTAAAGATTGTATAATTATCGTCACCAGCAATGCCGGCGCGCAAACCATCCGCGACCGCGTCCAGCGGGGCGAATCGCTGGAAAGCTTCCAGTCAGAGTTCATTGACCAGCTGATCAACAGCGGCCAGTTCAAGCCCGAGCTTTTGAACCGCTTCGATGAGATGGTATTGTTCCGTCCATTGAAGCCGGAAGAACTGGCGCAGGTCGTAGCGCTGATGATGCGGGACATCAACCAGACTCTGTCCAACCAGAACATTACCGTCGAACTTACGCCTGCGGCCATCCAGAAGGTGGTGGAGGCCGGCTACGACCCGCGCCTGGGCGCCCGGCCGATGCGCCGCGCCTTGCAGCGCGCCGTGGAAGATACGGTAGCGCAGCGTATCCTGCGCAAGGAGGTATCAGCCGGCGACCACGTCATGCTGGACGTCGGCGATCTGTCTTTATCGCAGGCCGCACCCGCCGAAATGCCTAGCCAATAGTAGTGCCGGCCGAGTCGCCACGGGCGGCCTTCAGGATGTTGTCCGGCTGCATGGCATCAAAAACGATAATAGGGAGTTTGTGTTCCATGGCCATGCCAAGCGCGGCCTTGTCCATAATCCGTATGGCATCGTCCGAAACGGCTTTCTGAAAATCCAGCTTGTCGATCTTCTGGGCGTCCGGGAACTTCACCGGGTCCTTGTCGTATACGCCATTGACCTTCGTGGCTTTCAAAATGACGTCGCATCCCAGCTCCAGACCAAGGATGACTGCCGCCGTATCAGTAGTAACGTACGGCCGTCCGCTGCCGCCGGCAACCACCACCACGCGGCCCTTTTCCAGGTGTTTGTTGGCCAGGCGGTGCACGAACGGTTCGGCGACCTGCTCAGCGTAGATATTGCTGAGGCAGCGGGTTTTTATGCCTTTGGCTTCGAAAATGTCGGTGAGTGCCAAGGCATTGATCATGGTTCCGAGCATACCCATATGGTCGGCCGTAACCCGCTGGATACCGTGGCCGGCAATCTGGGCGCCGCGTACGAAATTGCCGCCGCCGACCATAATCACCACCTGCGTGCCGGCGGCCTCTACCTTTTTAATTTCCTCGCTCAGCCAGCCGATCAGTTCCGGATCCACGCCTGAATCATATTTTCCGGCCAATTGCTCGCCCGAAAGTTTTAGCAGTATCCGTTTGTAAGGAGTCGCGGTCATCTAAATATTCAGTATAGCAGACGGGCTGATGTATTAAATAGAACTTAAATCCGTGGCAATCGCCGGCCTGGCAACCTATACTGGGTATATGGCAAAATACACACCAGCAGAGTTGGACAGGGCCATTAATGACGCAGCCGAGCGAGCCGCCGGAACGGTTTATGAGAAGTTCAAGTATGACATCGATTTAGTCCTGGAATCCACGGGTTTTATAAGACAGCGACTTGAAGACATGCCTAACCGCGACGACTTTAACGAACTTGCAGCTGAAGTCAGGCTTGTTAAACGCGCAGTTATAGATACTAACCGGGACTTACCCGGAATTAATAAACCCGGTTGGTTTCCGGGCAAAAAACATTGACCATGATTAAACTGTATTCGTGGAACGTAAACGGCATCCGGGCCGTAAACCGCAAAGGGCTATGGCAGCCGTTCCTGAGCAAGGAACAGCCCGATATCCTGTGCCTGCAGGAAATCAAAGCCAAGCCCGAACAGATTGACGCCCCTATCGATGGCTACGACGCCTTTTGGTACTCGGCCGAGAAACCGGGCTACAGCGGCACGGCCGTATTGAGCAAGCTCCTACAGCCGCTGCAGGTCATCAACGGTTTTCCGAAAGACATCATAAAAGAGTATAAGGTCAGTGGCGACACCTACGGCGACCCAAACCTTGAGGGCAGGGTAATCACGGCCGAATTCGAAAAATTCTGGGTCGTCACGGTGTACACGCCGAACGCCAAGGACGATTTAAGCCGCATTCCGCTGCGGCACCAGCACTGGGACCCGGCGTTTTTGGCATATTGCAAGCAGCTGGAGAAGTCTAAACCGGTAGTCTTTTGCGGCGACCTAAACGTCGCCCACACTGAGAACGACCTGGCCAACCCGGGGCCGAACCGCGGCAAAAAAGGCTTCACCGACGAAGAGCGCGGCGGCTTCCAGGCATTCCTGGATGCCGGCTTTGTGGACACCCTGAGGCTATTCAAAGAAGGCAACGGCTACTACACCTGGTGGTCGCACTTCGCGCGGGCCCGCGAGCGGAACGTCGGCTGGCGCATCGATTACTTCCTCGTTTCCGCGAGTTTGAAAGGCAAGGTCAAGGCCGCAGAAATCCACCCGGACATTATGGGCTCCGACCACTGTCCCATATCTGTTACACTGGATATATGACACCAGACGAATATACGAACCAAGAATTTTTCCTGGACACTGGCGACGGCCATCGTCTGTACGTGCAGGACTGGGGTAAATCCGATGCCGCCGTACCGATATTGTACCTGCATGGCGGCCCGGGAAATGGCTGCGATAACAGTGACAAAACGAAATTCAACCCGATAACCCAGCGGGTAATTTTTCATGACCAGCGGGGTGCCGGCAAGAGCACACCGACCGGTTCGCTGGAACACAACACCACGCAGGACCTTGTCGAAGACATCGAAAAAATCGCTGAGCATCTGAAGCTTGATACCTTCGTATTAGCCGGCGGCTCATGGGGTTCAACACTTGCGCTCACCTACGGTATCGCGCACCCGGAACGGGTGGCCGGCATGGTTATAGACGGCATTTTTACCGCTACGAAAGAGGAGAACGATTGGTTCGAAATGGGCGGCTGGCGCGATTTCTTTCCGGACGTCTGGGAGGAATACCGGGCAACGGTGCCAAAGGAACATCAGGACAATCCGGGCGCCTACCACTACAAGCAAGGGCTGGGCGGCGATGCCGCGGCAGCCAAAAAATCTTCGTACGCCTATACGTCCATGGAGCTGGCAATCCTGAAATTGGATGACCGCTACCAGCCTAAGTCGTATGACGAATACGAACCCAGGGGCGGCCTTATAGAAATGCACTACCTG
>CAYLML010000009.1:0-11957 GCA_964384985.1 uncultured Candidatus Saccharibacteria bacterium
GCAGCGAGCTCTACGCCTTATTACAGAAAATAAAACAGATCTTTGACCCATACAGTACACTCAACCCCGGCGTTAAATTCGGCACTTCGGTGGAAGACCTCAAAGCCATGGTCCGCTCCGACTACAGCCTTGACCACTTGTACGACCATTTGCCAAGGAGCTAAAGACCTTGAGTTTTACGCCCGGAACAGATACGATATGATGGTCTTATAGCGCTCCCGTGGGGACGTGGCGGAATTGGTAGACGCGCTACCTTGAGGTGGTAGTGGGAGCAATCCTGTGGAGGTTCAAGTCCTCTCGTCCCCACCAGTGCTATAATCATAAACCATGGGTGATTAGCTCAGCTGGCTAGAGCACCTCGTTTACACCGAGGGGGTCGGGGGTTCGAATCCCTCATCACCCACCAATAAAATCCGCCGCCAAGGCGGTTTTTTATTACAATGGATGTAGCAGACGCCAGCGTATGGACGGTTTGCCGGGCGCGGTTTTTAGCTGCAAAGGTATAGACGTTTGGCCGTTGGTTGCTGAAGCCTTTACGGTAAGGCTGCCAATGTTTTGTCCTGATCGGGAGTCGGCTGATATTGGTTTCAGGTTCACGGTAAACGGTATAGTGCTGCCTGCCCAGCCGGAGAGCTTCAGGTCTTGTGTGGCTTGGGCGGAAACGTAATTGCCCCATGGCAGCTTATAGCGGCCCACGACGGCGTCGGCTTTGACGATTGTCGCGGGCTTGAAGTTGGCTTGGGCGCTTTGGATGAGCGTGAGGTTGTCCTTCATGGCCGCAAACAGGGTGGGAGAACCGAGTACTGCCGTGACGATAGTCACATGCTTACTATTGATTATGCCTTGGTCGGCAGCTACAAATACGCCACCGGCCTGGTCGGTATTGCCGGTTTTGATGCCGACGATACCGTCTGTGCCGAGCAGAAAGTTGACGTTTTTTATATTATTGACGATTGGAATACCGCTGGCGCTTGGCTGGCCGACAATTTGGGCAAGTACCGGATTCTGCATGGCTATTTCGCCAAGCTTTACCAGGTCATGCGCCGAACTGACTGTGCTGGGATCAAAGCCGCTGGCATCGGTACCAATATGCGTTGCGGTAAGGTTTAGCTGCGAGACGTAATTGTTGGCGTAGGCCGCGTAGGCAGGCAGAGAACCGAACGCCCAGGTAGCCAGGCTGTCGGCCATGTTGTTGGCTGAGGGCAGCATCAGCGTCTGCAGCATCTGGTATTCGCTGATCTGTTCGCCGGCTGCCACCTTCACTACCGAGCCCTGCTTGCTGTTGTAGGAATTAAACAGGGCGACGTCGCTGGCGGTTAGGGTGATGGTCGGTCCTTGCTGTCCGAGCGTAAGCGGCCTTTTTTGGAGCACGCACAGGGCGGTTATGAGTTTAGCGGTGCTGGCCGTCGGCATGCCGGTCTGGGCGCCGCCGTGTGTCTGCAGCGTACTGCTGCCGGCAATGCCGACGGCCGCCTGCCCGCCTGCCGGCCAGGCTAAAGGCCTGCCAGCCGGTACTTCGGCCTTAACGCTGACGAGCGGTTGCGCCGCCGCGATATCCGGCAGCTGCCGGCGGGCAGCCCATGCGCAATACCCGGCCACCAATAATAAGATTGCCAGTGCTATGAGCCAACGTTTTCCTCGCCGTCGCCCGGTTTTTTTCATAAGCTCTTTAATCATACACCAAGGATATGCCTCTTGTTGTATAATGATAGAGTAATTAATAAGGAGGGCTTCTCAGATGGTTCTTATCATCGTCGCCGTGGTTGTCGTACTGCTGGTAGTATTTTTTGCCGCTATGTTCAACAGCCTGGTCAGACTTAACCAGCAAGCTAATGAGGCCTGGAGCGACATTACCGTCCAGCTCAAACGCCGTTACGACCTAATACCAAACCTTGTCAATACCGTCAAAGGCTATGCCACGCACGAAAAAACCGTCTTTGAAGACGTCACCAAGGCCCGCGCCAATTCACTTAACGCCCAAGGTCCGGCCCAGACGGCCAAAGCCGAAGGCGACTTCCAAAAAACAATGAAAAGCCTGTTCGCCGTCGCCGAGAACTATCCAGACCTGAAGGCGTCGCAGAATTTCCAGCAGCTGCAGGGCGACCTCACCGACACTGAAGATAAAATTCAGGCTTCCCGCCGTTTTTACAATGGCGTTGTCCGCGACTTTAATACCAAGCGCAAAACATTCCCGACCAACATTTTCGCCAGTATGCTCGGCTTCAAGCAGGACAAGGAATTCTTCGACGTCGAAGGTTCTGAGGCCGCCGCAGTCGCCGCTCCCGTAAATGTCCAGTTCTAACCGGCCGGTTCAGCAAAGTTTTACCAGATGTATTCGGACATAGCTAAGAACAAGCGCAAGACCGTGTTGATGATGGTCATCTTCGTGGCTTTTGTCGCGCTGATTATCTGGATATTCGACAAGTACCTTGGCGGCAGCACCGGCGTATTCTACGGCGGCCTCATAGGCGCTAGCGTTTACGCGATCTTTACGTACTACGCCGGCTCCAGGATGGCACTGGCCGTTAACCGTGCCCGCGAAATCCAAAAAAGCGATAATCCTCGGCTCTGGCGTACGGTTGAAAACCTGGCTATTACTGATGGCCTGCCGATGCCGCGGGTGTATATCATGGATGACCAGTCGCCTAACGCTTTCGCCACCGGCCGCAATCCGAAAAGTTCCGCGGTCTGTGTCACCAGCGGTTTGCTGGATATCATGAACGACCAGGAGCTGCAGGGTGTCCTGGCTCACGAGATGAGCCACGTCAAGAATTACGATATACGGGTCAGCATGGTCGCGTTCGCCCTCACGGCCGTGATATCCCTGATCGCCGACATCATATTGCGGCTGGTCTGGTTCAACGATAACGACCGCGAAAATAATCAGGTATTCTTAGTGCTTGGTATAGTGGCCGCCATATTGGCGCCCATAGTGGCCACAATGATCCAGCTGGCGGTTTCGCGCCAGCGCGAATACCTGGCCGATGCCACGGGCGCTTTGACGACCCGCTACCCTGAAGGCCTGGCCAGTGCCCTCGAAAAAATAGAGAAGACCGGCAGCGTCGCCCGGCACCAGAATACTGCTACGGCACATCTTTTCTTTGTTAATCCGCTGAAGGGCCACAGCTTGGCCAACCTGTTCAGTACGCATCCGCCAATCCCCGACCGTATTGCCCGGCTGCAAAGTATGGGGACCCATGCCTAAAAAAGCCGCCAAAAAACCGGGCGGCACCCGCGTCACTCAGAAAACAGCCAGCAGCAAACGTACGGCCAAGCCATCCGCAAAGTCAGCACTCGCCAAATCGGCTAAACCGCGGCGCGTCAAATTGGGCAGGTACAAAAGCCTGCGCCTGCAAAAACGCATTAAGCATCCGGTTAAGCTGTCAAATGTCTGGCGGCTAACCAAACGTGCGGCGTTGCTGCTCTGGAAGTACAAGCGCCTGTTTATCGGCATTACGCTGATTTACGGCTTCCTTAACCTGACACTGGCCCAGGGCTTATCCGGCGGTACCGACATAGCATCGCTCAAACAAACACTCAACCAGGTATTTACTGGAAATTTCGGATTTTTGCTTTCGGGACTGAGCGTGTTCGCGACGCTGGTGACTACGGCGGGTAATAATTCAAGCCAGACAGCCGGCGCTTACCAGGTTTTCTTAGCTATTATCAGCAGCTTGGCCGTTATTTGGGCCTTGCGCCAGGTACTGACAGGATCCAAGCCGCGGGTTAGGGACGCGTATTACAGGGGCATGTATCCGCTGGTACCCTTCCTGATCGTATTGGCAGTTATTGGCTTGCAGCTGGTACCGCTTATCATAGGTTCAACCCTGTATTCAGTAGTTATTAACAATGGCATCGCCGTATACGCGGTGGAAAAGATATTGTGGGGCGTGCTTTTCGGCCTGTTGGGACTGCTGTCCCTATATATGCTTAGTTCGTCGCTGTTCGCGCTGTATATCGTAACGCTGCCGGACATGACGCCTATGAAAGCCCTGCGTTCGGCCCGGGAGCTGGTGCGCCACCGCCGCTGGACGGTTCTGCGCAAGCTGCTTTGCCTGCCCGTAATTTTATTGCTGGCGGCCGCTGTGATCATGATACCGATAATCATTGTGGTAACACCCTTGGCGCGCTGGGTATTTTTCGTCCTGACGATGTTCGGGCTCACGGCGATGCATGCTTATATATACACCTTGTACCGGGAACTGCTGAATGAGTAAGCGGCAAGACCAGGCGCGGATCGAAAAACTACGGGAACTAATCAACGACTACCGCTACCACTACCACGTGCTGGACGAATCAATCATGAGCGAGGCGGCCGCCGACAGCCTCAAGCATGAATTATCCCGGCTGGAGACCGCGCACCCTGAATTCATAACTCCCGATTCGCCGACCCAGCGGGTAGCCGGGGCGCCACTGGCCGGATTCACCCAGCGCGAACATAGCACCCGTATGCTCAGCCTGAATGACGTCTTTGACGAAGACGAAGTCACGGCCTGGCAGGAGCGTATAACCAAACTGCTGCCGGCATCGGCCCGGCTGGAGTACTTCGCCGACGTCAAAATGGACGGCCTGGCCTGCGCCCTCGTCTATGAGGACGGGGTGCTGCAGATGGCCGTTACCCGGGGAGACGGCTTTGTAGGGGAAGACGTAACGGCCAATGTGCGCACTATGGAATCCGTGCCGCTTCGCCTTCGCAGCGACAAAAAGTTCAGCACTTTCCTTAAGGGCAGAACGGAGCTGCGCGGCGAAATCGTCATGTACAAGGCCGACTTCGCCCGCCTGAACGAACGCCGGGCCGCAGAAGGCAAACCGCTGTTCGCCAACCCGCGCAATACCGCGGCCGGCACCATACGCCAGCTCGACCCTCAGCTGGTAGCCGAACGCCCTCTGCATTTCCGCGCCTATGACCTCCTGCGCCAGCCCGAGGCCGACGTACCGACATACGAATACGCATATCACGCAATACGCGCGCTCGGTTTTTTGGTCAATCCTGACGCGGCAGTCTTTACTTCTATAGCAGCACTCATGCAGTTCGCTAAACAGTGGGAGACCAAACGCCAGGATTTGCCGTACAACACCGATGGCCTGGTCGTGAAAGTCAACGACCGGCAGCTGTACCGCCGGCTGGGCGTAGTCGGCAAAGCCCCGCGCGCGGCGATTGCCATTAAATACGCGGCCGAGCAGGCTGCCACCAAGGTCAAAGATATTTTTATATCCATTGGCCGCACCGGTGCCGCCACGCCGGTAGCCATGCTGGAGCCCGTGGTTATTGCCGGCAGCACCGTGCAAATGGCCACGCTTCACAACGAAGGCGAGGTCAAGCGCAAGGATATCCGTGTCGGCGATACGGTGATCGTCCACAAAGCCGGCGATATCATCCCCGAAGTGGTCGAACCGCTCGTCAAATTGCGAGACGGTTCTGAAAAACCATTCAAAATGCCAACGCACTGCCCGGAATGCAATACCAAACTGGTGAAATACAAGGCCGAGGACGCCGCCTGGCGATGCCCGAACGAGGCCTGTCCGTCCCGCTCCTGGAAGCGCGTAGAGCATTTCGCCAGCAAAGCCGCCTTAGACATCGAAGGCTTAGGAGAAAAAAACGTTATCGCGCTATTGCAAGCCAGCCTTATCAAAGACCAGGCGGATATTTATACGCTCAAAAAAGACGACGTTATAAAGCTGGACCGCTTCGCGGACGTCTCCGCGGGCAAGCTGGTCGCCGCGATCCAGGACAAGCGGCATCCGCCATTTCCGCGGTTTCTGTACGGACTTGGCATACGGCATATCGGTGCGCAGACGGCTATCGACCTGGCAAACCACTTCCGCTCCATAGAGGCATTGGCTGAAGCCACCATCGAAGAACTGTCCGCGGTTGAAGGCATCGGGGAGATAGTCGCCGAATCTGTGGTGGAGTGGTTTGCCGAGCCGCAGGGCCGGGAACTGCTGGCAAAGTTCAAGCAGAACGGCGCCTGGCCGGAACCGGTCAAACAGGTCGGCGGCAAGCTGAGCGGCCAGAACTTCGCGGTGACCGGCACGCTGGAGAGCATGGGCCGCGAACAGGCTGCCGAACGGATCCGCGCGCTTGGCGGCACGTTCCAGAGTTCGGTAGGCAAAGACACCGATTACCTGGTAGTCGGGGCGAACGTCGGCGCGTCCAAACTGGCGAAAGCCGCCAAGCTTGGCACCAAGCAGTTAACCGAAAGCGAGCTCCTCAAACTGCTGCAATAAGGCTTGTGCAACGCTTCAGTCCTGGCATATAGTACGTGGCAGGTAATAAAGAGGAGAAACGGTATGAGTTTTGACATTAACTGGGTAGCCGGTTTGGTCGCGGGCGTCGCGGCGATGATACCGGGCTCTATAATCTACGCGCCCGGCGTGCTGGGCAAGCGCTGGATGAAGGAAATCGGCACCACGCCTGAAAAGATGAAGGCCAGCGGCGCCAGCCCGACCGAATCCGTCATCAAAATGTTCTCGGCTTCGCTGCTCAACGGCCTCGTGGCTTCTATGGTAGTCTCGACAGCCGGCGCCAGTACGTTTAGCGACGCGTTCATACTCACAATGGCTCTCGGCTGGTTCTGGGTATCCGCGAGCCTGATGATCGTATTCTTCGAAAACCGCAGCCGTACCTGGCTCGGCATCAGCGTGCTCAGCCATATACTGACAGCTGGCGTTATCGGCGTCGTGCTCGGCCTGTTCGTAGCTCATAGTTAAGCGCTCGTGCTATAATCGCTCGCATGATGAAAAGTGAGCGGACTTCGACGCAGTTTAACTGTTTCTCGCCGCCGGTAATGATCGCGACCATGGTCATTGAGGCGGCGCTGGCGATCTATACGGTTTGGCGCTACAAAATGGACATCGTGACGCGGCTGGCCGTCTTATTGCTATTGTGTTTAGCGACTTTCCAGCTGGCGGAATATTACGTGTGCACCGGTATTGGATCAATGGCCGGGCCCTGGTCACGCGTTGGCTTTGTGGCTATAACGGCGTTGCCGCCGCTCGGCCTTCATATGATGCACGTTTTAGCCGGCAAACCCGGGCGGCGCCTGGTATATGGCTCGTACGCGTTTATGGTCGCTTTCATGGGCTTTTTTCTGTTTTCACCGGGGACGTTCACCGGCCATGAATGCACGGGCAACTATGTCATTTTCCAGTTCACGCCGAACGTTACCGGCACGTATAGCGTTTACTATTTCGCCTGGCTGATTGCCGGCATCGGTCTTGGTTTTCACTGGGCGAACGAATTGAAAGCGAAGGGCAAGTCGGCCGCCAGGCAACTGCAAACCGTACAGGGGCTTATTCTCGGCTATCTGGTCTTTCTGGTGCCGTCGGCATTGTCTATGTCCGTCAAGCCGGATGTCCGGCGCGGCATACCGAGCGTGCTCTGCGGTTTCGCCGTGCTTCTGGCGCTGATATTGTCGGGCTATATTATGCCCCGCGCGGCTGAGTCGAAACGCGAAGTTGACACTAAGCTCCGCACGCCGCTCAAGCGCTAAGCCTTGACAAAGCATTCAGTTTGGTTATGCTTATAACAGATCGTGCGCAACAAGCGGCGCGTCAAACAAACAGATAACACAAACATCTCGTACCCGCCGCCGGGTGGGCGCGCACGAACAATCTGGCCGGGCAAAGAGCCCGGCCGCCGGCATAAAAAGTTATAACAGAGCGGCGATACGCTATATAATGAGTAATTAAGGACCATCGCCATGATCAAATACTATTACAAGAGCGTGCGCAGCGCGGCCGTCAGAGAGCTCAAAGAATCCCAGCCCGGCACCTGGGTGCACGCCGAAGCGCCTACCGAAGATGAAATCGTCGAACTTGCCAAGCAGCTCAAACTGGAGCTTGGCTATCTTGAAGACGCGATAGACGAAGATGAAATGCCGCGCCTGGAACGGGAAGGCGAGCAAAGCTATATTTTCGTTCGTTTCCCGCACAAGACCCCTGAAGGCGAAATGGACACGGCGCCGCTGCTCATCGTATTTGACTCGGAACACGTGCTGACGGTTTCCCCTGTCCATGTACCGGCGGCAGATGTCCTGCTTAAGGGCAAAGCAAGTTTTGCTACGACCCAGCGGGCCAAGCTCATCCTGCTAATGCTCTCGCATATCAGCGACCAGTACGACGTGTTTATCAGCCAAACCAGCCGCAGCGTCAAAACTATCCGCTCGCGCCTGAAAAGCCGGGGCATTACCAATCAGGACCTTATTGATTTCGTAACGATCGAGGATGAGCTTAACGAGTTCCATAGCTCTCTGCAGCCCACAAACGCCACGCTGCGCCGCTTGCTGGCCGGCCGTCAGCTGCAGCTTTTCGAGGAAGACCAGGACATCGTCGAAGACCTACTGCTGAACAACGAACAATCCATCGAGGCCATCCGCTCCAACCTTAAATCCATTGCCAACATCCGCGAGGCTTACTCGGCTATCAGCTCCAACAACTTGAACCGCATGCTTACTATCCTGACCGTGGCCACCATTTTGATCTCGATCCCGAGCATCGCTATGGGCATCTACAGCCTGAATATTCCGCTGCCGTTCCAGCACACCAGCTG
This sequence comes from uncultured Candidatus Saccharibacteria bacterium, assembly GCA_964384985.1. Lineage (GTDB taxonomy): Bacteria > Patescibacteriota > Saccharimonadia > Saccharimonadales > UBA4665 > CAYLML01. Next base: position 8,552 of record CAYLML010000009.1, read on the forward strand.
GATTTTCTGGGTGGTCATGGGCATTAACATCTCGCTCATTTCGACCGTCATTTACATCGTACGCAAAAAACGCGTTATCTGAAGCCCGCGGGTCTTTTATTTTTACCCCTGTTCTGCTAGAATTATCTGGTTACACGAGGGGATATAGCTCAGTTGGCTAGAGCGCTTGCATGGCATGCAAGAGGTCCGGGGTTCGAGTCCCCGTATCTCCACCAATAAAGGGTATGAAATTTTTTCTAATAACGATAGTCACTCTTGTTCTGACCTTTTTGCTGAATCCAATATCCAAGAAACTCAGCAAGCTAATTAACCCGGAAAGATTTGCTAAAGTTCATGTTCACCATAGTGTTTGGGGTGCGCTTTTACTCATTATCGGGATAGTCATCAGGAATGGCAGCGTCGCAGCGCTAGGTCTAGGTGTTTATTTAGGACATGTCGCCGAAGAGATATATTTTAATAGAAGAAATGTTATCAAGGCATTTTTTATCTTGGTAACCTGGTAACACTGTATGGGCCTTAAACTCCTTGCGCGTAATTAATGTATTTTTAACTTTTTATTGTCTACCGACAGCCCAAGGGCATATACTAATTGAACTATGGCTAACTACTACACGGCGGTTTTACTGGAAGACATAAACCACAAGTTTGACTTTATTGTTGAAAGTCTCGCGGGCATGGCTACCGCCAAACAGCTCCAAGCTGTCGACGATCGTCTGGTCCGCGTCGAGAACGACGTAAAAATTATGAAAAAGGTTCTGGGTGAGCACAGTTGTGAATTAGATAAACACGATAAGCGGCTGATTAACCACGACACACGCATCACGAAATTAGAAACGGCTTAATCAAATCCGGTTGCCTACCGGCTGTTCCAGCCGTACAATGAGGGTGTAAACCACAGGAGGCCCGGATGGGATTCGTTATCGTCCTCATTATTGTCGTAGTGTTTCTTATTGCCAGCGGCGTACGCGTTATCAACCAATACGAACGCGGCGTGGTCTTCCGCCTCGGCAAAGTCCGCCCCGATGTCAAAGAACCGGGCCTGCGCCTGATTATTCCCGTTATTGACCAGCTGAAAAAGGTAAGCCTGCGAATCGTCACGCTTCCGATCGAATCGCAAAAAATCATCACCAAAGACAACGTGTCCATAGATGTTGCGGCCGTGGCTTATTACAAAGTTACCGATCCTATCAAATCGATCGTTGAGATCGAAAATGTCATCTCGGCAACCTACCAAATCGCCCAGACCACGGTACGCAACATTGTCGGGCAGAGCAGCCTTGATGACATCCTGAGCGAAACGGTCGCCATCAACGAAAAAATCAAAGCCATCCTGGAAACCTCCACAGAAAAGTGGGGAATTTACGTTAGCACTGTAGAAGTCAAAGATATCCAGCTGCCGGACACAATGCAGCGCGCTATGGCCAAGCAGGCCGAAGCCGAACGTGAAAAGCGTGCCAAGATCATAGCCGCCGAAGGCGAAGCCCTGAGCGCCGCCAAGCTGGGCGACGCGGCCGACGTCATCGCCAAACATCCGATAGCGCTGCAGCTGCGCAACCTGCAGGTCCTGAACGACATCGCCGCCGAAAAGAACAGCACCATCGTCTTCCCGGCGCAGTTCATGGACACGGTACAAAGCGTCCGCGACTTCATGGGCAAAGAAAAGGCCTGAGCAGCCCCGGCGCCTTGTGCGCATCTGTTATTTACCGTAAAATAGGTGAGTTGTGGCTCTTTAGCTCAGTTGGTAGAGCAGAGGCCTGAAGAGCCTTGTGTCCCCAGTTCGAGTCTGGGAGGAGCCACCACATTATGAACGGCCACTGTGAAGTTTTTCACTTCAGCACAAAGTCCCGATGCTACACTAAACGGATTATTAAAGTGAGGGGAGATGCGTATGGTTCTAGACAAATTTCATAGAGGGGTGCAAAAACTTAAAAAAAGGACCACGACAAGTTTATTAATCATAAGCGCGGCAATACTGGGCGTTGGTTCCGCGGGATTGGTACCGGCCTTAGCAGGGGCGTACCCATCATCTTCAAATGTGGTTTACAACAATATACCGAGCCCCACGCCGGGCAACGTACCGAGCGTCGGGTTTGAAGCGACGTCGGCTTCGGAATTCGGCGGCCAGCTCCAGCTGGACGGCACGGCTCGCAAAGATCCGAAAGTAACGGTGCTGATGAGCAGCTGGGCGTGTAAGAGCGGCACCTGGAACGGCGGCAACTGTATTACCAATCCGGGGTCAACGTTCACACATCCGGTAACGCTCAACGTGTACAACGTAGGCTCTAACGACAGCGTTGGCAGCCTGATCAAGTCCGACACCGAAACGTTCACTATGCCGTACCGGCCCACGGCCGATGACGGCACGAACTGCAACGCCGCCAACGGCAAGGCCGGCGAATGGTGGGACGGCAGCAGCTGCTACAACGGCAAAGCTTTCAAGGTCAGCTTTAATCTGGACGGCACAACCCTGCCGGACAACGTCATCGTCAGCGTGGCGTACAATACGTCCGACTATGGCGCGCAGCCGATGGGCGATGCCACAGCTTGCCACGGCACGCTGCAGGGCTGCCCGTACGACTCGCTGAACGTCGGCACTAGCCCGACGCCTTCGGTCGGTACTCCGGAACCGGATGCTGATTCGGCCTACTACAACACCAGCTTTGCCGGCTTCTATGGCGACAACGGCGCGGGCGGCACGGGAACGTTCCGTCTGGACAGCGGCAACTGGACCGGCTACCTGCCAGCCTTCGAAGTCGAAGCCACGGGTAATCAGGGCCACAACGGAGACCATCACTCTCACCATCACAATCGCCATGACCACGACGGCGACAACGATGATTCCCACAACAAATACGGCGGCTACCGCGGGTTCTACAACCTGCACCACAGCTAACCGTCTAGCTTAAAAATGGAGCGGCGCGCGGGTTTAACGATCCGCGCGCTTTGCTTTTACAGGGGTTTTTGCTACAATCTTCAGAGTAAATCGCACCGTATGCGGGTGTAGCTCAGTTGTTTAGAGCGCGTCCTTGCCAAGGACGAGGCCACGGGTTAGAGTCCCGTCACCCGCACCAAATTGACACCAGAAATAGCTCCCTTGATCGGGAGCTTTTTGTTTATTGATCTGGTGGTCGGTTTCAACCTACGTCCGGTCAGGTAGACCTAACGGGACAAAAAGTACCGTTTTCTTGATTGAAACTAAGGTTACAACCTACCGCTACATAGAATTCAGCTTGCCAGCGACCCTGTATAAGATGGCTTCATAGTGTAGGAAGTGGGATAATGTAGCGGAACAAGATTAAGAGGTCCACCGTGCTGCTGAGTAAGGTTACGATTAAGAATATTAAAAGTTATTACCCTGAAGAGGTTATTAACTTTGGCAAAAAAGATAAGATAAACATTTATGTTG